>CAUTGQ010000006.1:0-23563 GCA_963538075.1 uncultured Atopobiaceae bacterium | reverse complement strand
TTCCATACCGTGCCACAAAATGCAGGTATCAAAGTCCAAGTTCAGGCGTTTGATTGCTGCTTTATCGACGTTATTCTCGGGATCTTTTACGCAAAGCCCCTGCTCAATGGTCTCCAGAGACTCCAGTGTGACAAACGCGTCATCCTGCTTAATCATGCCAGCAATGTCGGGCTTCTGAACCATCACGCCCACTACCTGCGAGGACTGGCCCTGTTTGAAGGGGGCAAAAACCACGTTGTGGATTCTTCCTAACTTGGAAAAACGCTCTTCTCCCGCATGCTTGCCCTTTGTAGCAGGCTTTTTGGGGAGAAGGACCTTTGCGCCTAGGAGCTCGGTTGTTTTCACGTGAAACCTCTCTATAAAAAACGGGACGTCATAAGGCGTCCCGTCACATTGCTTGTAAGTGAGGCTTATGCCTCCTGGTAGCCCTCGCCAGCGTTCTCCTGCTCGTGGGACTCAACGTTCTCGATGCGAACAGCCTGAGCCTCAGCGGTTGTGGCGGTTGGCTCTGGAACAACAAAGGAGTCTGCAACAACATCAGCAGCATCTGCGACAGTGTTAGAAGCAGAGGTCACAGCATCAGAAAGTGACTCACGGAGCTGATCCATGCGCTCGCGAGCAAGGTCAACCTTAGCGCGGAGCTCGTCGGTCTTTGCGTCAACAGTAGGCTTGACCTCGTCAATCTTAGTGCTCACAACCTTAGATGTGCGCTCATAAGAATCAAGTGCGGAATCCCATGCGTCATTGACAGCATCTGCAGCCAAAGCGCGAGTCTCCTCGCCGGAACGTGGAGCCAGGAAAAGACCAGCTACAGCGCCAGCAGCAGCACCAAAAATAGCGCCTAGAAAGAAACCAGCAGACTTCTTGCTCATAAGTACCTCCTGTTAAACAGCAAAACGCTGTACGTAATCATACCGCAATACGGGCGTTTATCGAACGGGCTTTGGACGAGGAACGTTAATCATGTTCCAGTCGTCTGGGACGTCGGTGACCTCAGAGTCGTCAGTGGCGTCCTCGGCAGCTGTTGCCTCGGCGAGCTCAGTTGCGATGGGATCGGCGTCGGTAGCGGGCTCGGCGACGACTACGGGCTCGGCGTCGACTACGGGTGCGACCGCATCCTCGCCAGCTGCGTCGATTCCTGCGACCTCGGCGTCGTTCTCCTCAGCGTCTGCAACCTCAGCCTCGACTGCATCAGCAGCAGCTGCATCAGCAGCAGCTGCATCAGCAACGTCCTCGGAGGAGTTGTCGGCAACGTAATCCTCTGCGTCTACGCTCTCTACCTGGAGCGCAGCGTCCGCCTCAGGTTCTGCGGAGTCTGCAGGCTCATCGGTCTTCTCGCCGTCAAGGATCTGGATGAGCGCAACAAGGCCGGAAACGATTGCGTTGATGTCTGGATCGGCCTCGTCCTGGTTGCCATATGCCCAGTTGAGGAGCCACACGGCGCTGGAAAGCGAGGCTGCAACCAGCACGTCATCTGGACATGCGAGGATGATCTCGTAGAGGCCGCGGCGAGAATCCACCAGGGAAGTCTTGCCGGAAGAGACGTCGCCAGCAAGGTTGGTCAGGGCCAGAAGCTCCACGGTTACGTGCTCAAGCAGGTGTGCTACCTCGGTATCGTTGGCGACAAGTCCAAAGCGAGCATCGGCATCGCCCAAGCACAGGTGATTGGAAAGACCTGGCAAAAGCCCAAGTACGCGCTCAGTTGCCTCAGCATTTTCCGAGGTCAAACGTGGCGCTTTAGCCGAAAACTCAACGGTAGCGGTCAAGTTTTTGGGTCCTACCACAACTTTTTTGATAGAAATCAACTGCGCCATTTCAACCTCTTTCTATTGGTTCACTCTATTGTAATCATTCTTTTAGTTATTCATTTTCTGATGTGTCAGAGTTTTCGCCGGCTGGCTCAGATTCACCGTCTAGCTGTGGTTCTGGGGCAATTACACGCAACAAAGATAGTCGGCGACGACGCATCGACTGCACACGGAACACGTAGCCATCCTTCTCAAAAACCTCACCTGGACGAGGCAGATGATTTGCCAAATCCAGCACAAAGCCCGCGATAGTCTCGTACTCCTCGGACTCCCCTACCGGCCATCCAAGTTCAGCTGCATCATTGAGCGAGAAACGACCATCTACCAGCCACTCTCTATCAGAGAGCTGCGTCAGGTACTTGTTGTCCGGATCAAACTCATCCTCAATCTCGCCGACAATCTCCTCGACGATGTCCTCAACGGTGATAACACCAGCGGTTCCGCCGTACTCGTCAACCACGATGACCATCTGGTCGCGGCTTGTCTGCATCTCAGTGAGCAGTGGAATGATGTCCTTGGTATCGGGTACGTAGTCAGCGGAACGCACAAAACGCGCGATCTTCTCGTCGCTATCGTGCTGGTCAAGCGCTGGCTCCAACAAATCTTTGATGTGAGCGATGCCCACGATGCGATCGATATTCTCGTGGTAGATAGGGATGCGCGAGAAGCCCGTCTGGCGCATGACGCGCAGGACCTCGGCGATAGTTGCAGTGTCCTCCATGGCGGTCATGTCAACGCGCGGGACCATTACCTCGCGGACAACGGTGTCACCCATCTCGATGACCTCGTGGATCATGGATTTTTCTTCTTCAGAGAGGTCCTCGGAATCCTTGACAATGTAGCGGAGCTCTTCCTCGGTGACCTCTTGATGATCGTTGGTGGTGTCAATGCCCATGAGCGTAGTAACCGCATCTGCCGAGGCAGACGTGATGAACACGAGCGGACGCACAATCTGCATGAATGCCGTCATGGGGCCGACGACTGCTTTGGCCACTGCCTCGGAGTTTGCTAGGCCGATGCTCTTTGGAACCAGCTCGCCGATGACTACGGAAAAGAAGGAAACAATCAGCGTAATAGCCACGACAGCTAAAGGAAGCGCCAGGTCAGCGTGGACACCAATGCTAATAAGCCAAGTGCCAAATGGCGCGGAAAGACTTGTTGCAGCAAATGCCGAGGAAGCAAAACCTACCAGGGTAATTGCGACCTGGATTGTTGCGAGGAAATATCCGCGATCAGTGGCAATGTCAATGACAGCAAGGGCTCTTGGATCGCCCTCGTCCACGTCCGCCTCAAGTGCCGCGCGACGAGAGCTAACAATGGCCATCTCAGCCGCAGAAAAAAAGCCGTTTACCAGGGTAAGCAGCAGAGTTATTCCAATACTTAACGCAATGTCCATCGAGTGTATGGGCACCTACCTCTTCGAAGTTACTTTTTGTACAGACTATTGTACTCTAACGCGCTCTACCTTGTAGTCTTCAGGAATTTGACACAGTCTCGCCATGAAACGTCAGGCGCGAGACGCGATGGCGCGAACGGCTCCGCGAGGTGATAGCGTCAACTAAGTGCGAGTTACACGGCGCGGCTGACGGAAACGTGGCGTGATGACGTCAACTATATGAGCAGCACGCTTTTCCCGCGATGCGAATCACTTATCTGCGGTTTTGCCCGCCATTTTAATATCATGCTTCTCTATTTTCTGCGTTAATTCTGGCTAACAAGCAGTTCCCAATATTTGATGCAGAATTTTGAATAACTCGTCCAATTAATTCATTGTCATGAATACGTAACTTTCACGCCTAAAATTATGTGCCGAAAAAGGTAAAAAACCCGTTTAGTTGGGGATCAAAACTTAAAATTGGCTGTTTTATCCCCAACTAAGACGATTTTTTACCGCGTCAAAAACTTTTATCTGGGGAAACACTATATGCAGAAATCTGTATTCCCCAACTAAACGCATTTTTTACCACTTAAGGGTCGCTTCGGGATCACTCTGGGGTCACTCCGGGGTCACTCTGGGGTTATTTGCATCATTCTTACCCGCTTAACTCCCCCTACAGCAAAAGACCCCCACATTCAGCATGAATGTGGGGGTCTTGCTCAATTTAGTGCTAGATTAGAGCTGCTTGCCAGCCTCGACAAGGTCCTTGACCTGCGCACGAACGGCGTCCAGGTCCTCATCGGAAGGAATCCAGCCGATAGCGTGAACAGGCAGTGGCATGGTGAACTCTGCTGCCTCAAGCTCGGCCTGAACCATCTTTGGTCCAAGTGGAGCCCAGCCGTAAGAACCAAACGCAAAGCCAATACGGTGGTCATTCTTTGGAGAAAGACCGCTCATATAGGTCAGGAAGGATGAAACGGTAGGCAGGAACTTAGAGTTCAGCGTAGGCGAACCAACGCAGACATACTTGGAATCCAAGAAGTGGTACATGACGTTGGAGATGTGAGTCTCTTTGAGGTCGATGAGCTGGGCAGGAATGCCTTCAGCCAGGAAACCGTCCAGGAGAGCATGGGCCATCTTGTCGGTTGAACCCCACATGGAGTCGTATACAACCAGGGCTTTCTCCTCAAGCTTGCCGGTAGTCCACTCCTCGTACTTGGAGATGATGTCGGCAATGTGAGAGCGCCATGCAACGCCGTGAGCTGGGGCGATAATATCGATGTTCTCCAGGCCAATGCCCTTAACTGCAGTAACAGCAGAGTCAGCCTGACGACCGTAAGGGAGAACGATGTTTGCGTAGTACTTGCGAGCCTGCTTCATAACCTCGCAGTAGTCGGACTCGTCTTCAAAGCGAGTGGTTGAAGCGTAGTGCTGACCAAATGCGTCATTGGAGAAGAGGATCTTATCGTAGTCGGAATACGTGACCATGTTGTCTGGCCAGTGGACCATTGGTGTCTGCACAAAGGTCAGGGTGCGATTACCAATGTTGAGCGTATCGCCCGTCTTTACGCCGTTGACGTTGATATTCTCGCCATAGAAAGCCTTGAGCTCCTTGACGCCCTGAGGTGCGCTTGCGTAGACCTCGGCGTTTGGCGCGAGCTCAAGAATGCGAGGAACGCTGCCGGAGTGGTCCATCTCAATATGGTTGCAGATCAGAACGTCAATCTTTGCTGGATCGATGATGCTCTTAATGCGCTCGACCAGCTCCTCGGAGAATGGGCGCTTGACGGTGTCAATAAGCGTGACCTTCTCGTCCAGGATAAGGTATGCATTGTAGGTAATGCCCTGCTCAGTGGTGTAGCCGTGGAACTCGCGAGCGTTCCAGTCAAGGGCGCCTACAAAGTAGACATCGGGTTTGATTTCGACAGAACTAAGCATGTGTCCTCCAAAGACCACAGTGCGAAAATTTGACACTACAAGAATATCATTTGCCGGCTCGTGAATGTATGTTCACGTAAACTTTCCAGAAGTTGTCCGAATCTAAATTCTTTCCGTGCTGGAATCTAAATTTTATCTTTGTTCGAATCTAAATTTTCTGCTTGTTCGAATCTAGATTTTCACTTTATCCGAATCTAAATATTTTCCTTGCTGTTATGTTCTTTTGACAGTGTTACCATAAATTACATAGGTCTAAAACGTATCCGGAGAGGGGAACCTATGAAAATGCTACGCGCAATGCGTGAGCCACTGAAGTACGTTCAGGGCAAAAATGCTTGTCTCGAGTTCGAAAAAGAGATGGGCTACATGGGAAAGCGCTTCCTGTTTGTTTGCTCTAACAGCGGCTACAAAGCAACCCACGACATGATCGAGCAGAGCTTCGAGGGCAAGGGCGACTATTACCGTCGCTACGAGGTCTTCGGCGGCATTTCTTCCAACGGCGAGATTAACCGCATGAAGGCTATCGTCGAGGAGGACAAGATCGACGTAGTCGTCGCTATCGGCGGCGGCAGCGCTGTTGACACCGCAAAGGCAACCGCATATTACGCTGGTAAGCGCATCGTTATTCTTCCTACCGTTGCAGCTACCGACGCTCCATGCACTGGCCTCTCCGTTATTTACAACGATGACGGTTCCTTTGACAAGTACCTCTTCTACCCACAGAACCCAGATGCAGTTATGGTCGACACCCAGATCATCGCTAACGCACCTGTTTCCTTCCTGGTAGCAGGCATGGGCGACGCACTGGGCACCTACTTTGAGGGCCGCGCATCCATCCGCACCGAGTCTCCTTCCCTTGAGGGAACCGGCATTACTCGCGTTGGTATGGCAATTGCTAAGGAGTGCTACCTCACCCTTCGCGATTACGGTTCACAGGCAATTAAGGCTTGCGAGAACAACGTTGTAACCCCAGCTCTTGAGGCTATCTGTGAGGCAACCGTCTACATGAGTGGTGTCGGCGCTGACAACGTTAACTGCGCAGCAGCTCACTCCTTCTACAACGGCCTCACCTCCCTTGGTGGCCACAGCGCACCTCACGGCAACTGCGTTGCTTTTGGTACCCTGGTCCAGCTTGTTCTTGAGGGCGTTCCTCAGGAGGAGTTCGACGAGGTTCAGGACTTCTGCCTTGAGGTTGGTCTTCCAACTACCCTCGAGGAGGTTGGCATCACCACTGACGAGCAGATCAAGAAGATTGCTGAGGCTGCTTGCGTTCCTGGCGAGACCATCCACAACCTTGCTGGCGACGTCACTCCTGACGAGCTCTATGCAGCTATCGTTCAGGCTGACGCTATGGGCCGTGCTCTTAAGGCTTAAGCTTCTAGCTGCAGGTTGCGACGCGGCAACGTGCCGCAAGGTACGCCCGAGCGGCAGGTCGCAATAGGGCATCGCAACAGCACATTCGCTTGATACAGAAGAGGGACCGCAGATGCGGCCCCTCTTTTTTTGTTGCAGTTTTGATGTGATGGCGAGAAGTGCGGACAATGGCGCCGGAGCTGCGACGCACCACCTACAGGCCCAGTACCTGCTTAACGTCTGCGGCAATAAGCTCGGGATCCAGATGACTTTCTCGCATAAGATCCGCGATGTTGACGCGGTCGTAGAAGGCCTTCTTGACGCCGTAGTTCAGCACGCGTGCGGAAGAAGTTCCCAGGTAGCTAGCGATATTCTGTCCCCAACCGCCTTCGATAATACCGTCTTCAATGGTCACGATGACGTCGTGGTCTTTTACCAGGTTGTCGAGCAGATTTTGGTCGATGCCAGAGGCAAAGTATGGCTTGACCAGCGTGGCTTCAATTCCCAAGGTGGAACTAAGGGCCTCGACGGTTTTCTCGCCAAGGTCGTAGAAATCGCCCAAGGCAAGAACGGCCACCTTGGAGCCCTGGCGCGTGACCTCGTAGGTGTTGAGGTTGTCGAAATTTGTGCGGACGGGACCCTCGGCGTGGACCACGGGACCGGAAGGGATTGCGATGTAGACGGGGTGTTTGTCCTGGTCAAGTGCCCAGTCGAGCATGGCAACGTACTCCTCGGCGTTGGACGGCGCGAGGAACACCATGTTAGGGATGTTTGCGATCATGGAAATGCTGCTAAGGCCCTGGTGGGTGGCGGCCATCAAACCCCTAATGGAGCCGGAGCCCACGATAACCGCAGGATTCTGGTTGAGCGCCAGGTCCTGGGTCAGCTGGTCGTAGGTGCGCTGGATGAAGGTTGCGCTTGAGCCCCAAACCACGTGCGCGCCGGCGTGAGCTGCGCCGGAAGCCATTGCAACTGCGGTTTCCTCGGCAATGCCCACGTCAAGGTAGTGCTTTCCCAGCTCTTCTCGACGTTCCTGCGTAAGGCCAAGCAGGCCAGGAACAGCCGACATAAGCACCAAGAACTTTGGGTCAGTCTTTGCGCGCTTGAGGGCATACTCTGCAAAAATGCTGGCATACGACTCGGAAGAACCGGATGCAGGGCTCTGACCAGTCTGGATGTCAAACGGCATGTGCCAGTGCCACTTCTCCTTGTTTGCCTCCGCGGGAGCGTAGCCCTTGCCTTTGAGCGTATTGATGTGGACCACGACCGGATGGGTCGAGTCTTTTACCTGCTCAAATGCGGCGATAAGAGACTCGATGTCGTTGCCGTCATTGACATACAGGTAGTCCAGGCCCATCGATTTGAAGAGGTTATTCTCGGCAGCACCGTTGGTGCGGCGCAGCTCAGCGAACTGGTCGTACATGCCACCGTGATTCTCGGCGATGGACATCTGATTGTCGTTGAAGACGATGATAAAATTGCTGTGCAGCTCGCCGGCAACGTTCAGGCCCTCAAGCGCCTCGCCGCCGGACATGGAGCCGTCGCCGATAACGGCGATGATGTTCTCCTTGCCGCCCATGATGTCGCGAGCCTTTGCCAGACCAAGCGCCAAGCTGATAGACGTGGAAGTGTGGCCGATTTTGAAGAGGTCATGCGGGGTCTCGGCGGGATCAGTGTAAGGAGACACCGAGTCGTAAAGCGCAGAATCCATGTATGCCTGCTTGCGGCCGGTGAGCATCTTGTGGGGATACGTCTGGTGCGAGACGTCGTAAACGATATGGTCAACGGGCGAATTGAACACCGTATGGAGCGCGATTGTTGCCTCGACGATGCCAAAGTTTGGGCCAAAGTGGCCGCCATGCTTTGACTCCATGACCAGCAAGTTGTCGCGAATCTCCTGCGCAAGTACCGCACGAGCCTCCGCATTCAGCTTCTTTACGTCTTCTGGTCCATTGATATTCTCTAGGTACATGTGCGGCCTTTCTTTAAACGGTGCTGAAATGAGCAGCTTGTTTGCTGCGCGACGCGCGGGACGCAGCGCGCGTGGGGTGCGGGCGCAGGGCTTCGGTCAACCACATCGTGCGAGCGACGCGTTAGATGTGCAGGTCAAATGTACAGGTCAAACACGTGGCAATCTAAACATAGCTTTGATGTGCGAAGTTATGTTTTTGGTTTACCCAGAACATGTCCAAGAATTTCTCGTAATTTGGTTTTAGCAGCATTACTTAGTTGATTGCACTGTTTTGTTGATGGCTGAACACACCTATGACAGATAATCTGTCAAAAAGACGTATACATTACGCTGAAAATACCTCAAACGTGCAGATTATCTTCATTTGATGTGTAATATGCCCGCAATTGTGCAGAATATCTGTCATAGGTGTGTTCCTTAGAAGCGGAATTTACCCATAGTTAAATTCTTTATATTTCTCTATTCATTATTCAGCATATTAAATATAGTTTATGCATATAAATGTATATCGGTTAGTGAGACCACCTAGCCGTCAGGCAAGATGCTCTAGTTTTCTGGTTGTTTTGACTAAAAGCTATACGATTCCCCAGTAAGACCTATTAAAACCGCACTATTTTGCGCTATTTCGTATGCCCAGACTGAAAAGCCGCCACCAACACGCTGCAGAAACGCAAAAGAACCCTCGCACCTGAAAGATGCGAGGGTTCTTCTTTGAAACGTTACGTCTACCTGCAGCTTAACGCTTGCAGCACGAGCTGCGCCCGATATACCTGCGGCTTAGCGCTCGCCGGCGGCGCGACGCTCAGCGTACTCGGCAGCAAGACGAGCCTGGATGTCGTGCGGTACCTGCTCGTATCCTGCCAGCTCAACGGTATACTCACCCGTTCCGCGCGAAAGGGACCTCAGCCTTGTAGCGTAATCGGTAACCTCAGCGTATGGAATCGTTGCTTTAATGGTGGTCTCACCAGCGGAAACACCGGTACCGGAAGACATTCCCTCTACGCGACCGCGGGAAGCGGAGACGTCGCCCATGACGGAACCTGCGTAGCTGTCTGGAACGGTAATCTCCAGGTGGGCCATAGGCTCCAGGAGAACAGGTTCTGCCTGGTCAACGGCCTTCTGGAAACCAATACGAGCAGCCGTCTTGAAGGCCATCTCGTTGGAGTCAACTGGGTGGTAAGAGCCCTCGTAGACAGCAACCTTAACGTCAATCATAGGATAACCAGCCAAAACGCCTTCGCGCATGGTCTCCTGGACGCCCTTATCAATGGCGGGGATGAAGCCGCGAGGAATGTGGCCACCTACAATCTCGTCGACAAACTCGTAGCCGGCGTCTGGGTTTGGCTCAATGCGCAGCCAGCAGTCGCCGTACTGACCGGAACCGCCGGTCTGCTTCTTATGCCGACCCTGAGCACTTGCAACTCGACGGATCGTCTCGCGATATGGGATGCGAAGCGCAACTTTATGTGCGGAAACGCCAGCTCGCTGCTCAAGACGCTCGAGAAGAACGGCTACTTGTGCCTCGCCGATTGCAGAAACAATGGTCTGGCCGGTGTCCTCGTCGCGCTCAACCTTGAGGGTTGGATCGGCGTCGGCGGCCTTCTCCAGGAACGCAAAGAGCTTGCCCTCGGTACCGCGCTCATCAGGCTCAATAGCCGTACGGTACAGGGAGTTGGGGAACCTGAATGCGGCGGCCTCAACCTTGCCGGTAACAGAGAGCGTGTCGCCCGTCATGGCCTCGAGCTTTGGAACTACCACGATGTCGCCGGCTGCGGCGGTGTTGACGTCAGCCGTCTCTTTGCCGCACATACGATACAGGTGAGAAAGGCGCTCGGGCTTGCGCGTACGAGCGTTGATAAGCTCGGCACCTGCAGAAATGGTACCCGCGAGCACCTTCACAAACGTAAGCTTGCCGTTCTGCGGATCTTGCAGCGACTTAAAGGCAAACGCAACAGGGCGCTCGTCATCAGGTGAAATATCAAGCTGCTCGCCGTTTACCAGCGGAATGCGGCCAAAGTCGGACATAGTTGGGAACCAACCATCAATGGCATCAAGCAGCGAAATAACGCCCTCTTCGCGGACACAGGAGCCGGAGAAGACAGGAACAAAAATGCGCTCCATAAGAGCCTTGCCCAGCAGGCCCTCAAGCTCTTCCTGCGTAATCTCTCCGCCCTCGAGGTAGCGCATCATCAGCTCGTCGTCTGCCTCAACAACCAGCTCGGTCAGAGCGGCGCGAGCGGCCTGGGCCTCTGCCTGGAACTCAGCAGGAATGTCGGTGACCTCGGGCTTGCCATCTACCAGCTTGCGAGCCTTCTGATGAACAACGTCAATGATGCCAGAGAAAGCCTCGCCGGAGCCCATTGGAATAGTTACCGCGCCAAGTGAGGAACCAAAACGGTCCTGGAGCATAGCCATTGCGGTCTCGTAGTCTGCATCAGGGCGATCCAGGCGGTTAATAAACAATGCGCGGCAGAGAGACAGGTCCTCGGCGGCAAACCAAAGCCTGGTAGTAATAGTGCCAGGTCCACTAGCTGCATCTACGACAAACAGCGCAGTCTCAACAGCGCTCATTGCCGAATAGGCGTCGCCTACAAAGTCAGGATAGCACGGTGCATCGAGCACGTTAATGCGTGTATTTTCCCAGGTAATCGGTGCGATAGTAGTAGAGATAGAGAATCCGCGCTCTGACTCTTGCGAATCGTAATCAAGCGTGGGCTTTGTGCCTGCGTGGCCGCCTAAACGAGTGGTTGCACCCGTCAGATGCAGCATTGCCTCGGCAAGCATGGTTTTGCCCACGCCACCTTGGCCCACCAGGACCACATTCTTTACCTTAGAAACATTTTTTTCGGCCATGATGCCTCCTCTGACTGCGGCAAGCAGCCGAGAAGGTCAGCCGATAGTTCGCGCCCGAGTCTAGCGCGATATGCTTCGGCCCTTCCTGCTACTTACCGAACAAGAAAACCTCTAGCCACCCTACCGTACCGCAAAGCGTAAAAAGAGACACCCACCATTCGATAAACGACATGTGGTGGGTGCCTCAAAGTTTCTTCTCGACAGAAGAATTTGTGCTATTACCGCAGGTAGACGATGCGAAATCGCAGAACGTCACCCGTGTGCATCACTAAAGTTAGATTCTAACTCCTCGGTGAACGGTGTTGTTGAAAATCAGGTAACCGATAATTGCGTTCACCAGCGACAGCGTGACAAAGATAATGTTTGGCAGCGTCTCGTTAATCACGCCCGTTGACGAGCTAAATGATTCGATAACCGGAACAATCATCATCATGAACGTTCCGCCGATAACAAACATGGAGCCCAGCGTGCCCGCAAGAGAAGATACGGTGACCGAAAGGCTTCTCTTGGTGATATCGATGACAGAAGTCCAGTCAAAGTTTGGTCGGCGGATATCAATGGCCAGGCCCACGTTAGACACCAGGAACACAATGCAGAGTGGCAGAATGACGTTTCTCAGGGCCGTTTCGATGGTGATGTGACCAGGAATCAGGAAGAAAATCTGAGTCACAACACTAAAAATGAGCACGTAGATCATGTTAACGGCAATCTTTGCGCCAAAAATCTGCTTTGAAGATACGGGCATGGTTGCCATCAGCCAGTTTGAACGGCCTTCCAGCGAGTACGAAATGGCAGCAGAGTTGGCAGCGCAGAACATCGAGGTGCCAAACCAGGTGGTTACCATGCCAAAGATGGTTCTTGCCAAAGGGAGATAGCGCGGAACCTCGGACGCAGGAACAAAATAGGCCACGATAGACGACGTGCTAAAGAACAGAGAAATAAAGGCGAGAATAACCATCAGCAAGCAGCCAAAGAGCATGTTTATAAAGACTGCTGGATAACCCGTGATGGTCTGAATCTCTTTTCTGATCAGAGCAACAAATGGCGTCGCGGACTTAGTGGAAATCTGTTTGGTGGTGAACTTCTTCTGGACTTTATCCTCGCTTACCAGCGCATTAATGCGGTCGTTGAAGCGAGAAATGATTGCCACAATTGCCGCAGGCGCTCCAACAGAAACCAGGACAAACATCAAAAAACTGACAAGGGAGCCGGAATTAAAGAAATCGGCAATCCATAGCGATGGAAGATAAACTACGCCAACTGAACTTGCAACGTTAAAGACGGTGTCACGGAAGTTATCCACCACACCTGGGACAAACTTGTCCGCGTTGAAAGATACCGTAAAGATAAAGAACAGATATGCAACCATAAAGAAGAGGCCAAAAACGCCACCGATGACCATTCCCAAGTTCTTAAAGTGCAGCTTTGCAGCAAGGGCTGCAACCGCAAAAGCTAAGAGAATAGCAGCAGAAACTGCAAGGTTTGGTCCAAGAAGAAGCGCAAATAAAGCACCAATCAAACGCGGAAGTGTGACTGCCTCAAAGCTAAAGTAAGCCAAAAAGACTGGCAACATAATGGTGATAGACCAGATACCCTCTGCAGCATAAAGAGCAGCTACGCGAGAATAGATAATGGTGCTCTTTTTGATTGGCAACGACATGATAAAGTCGTAATCCTTGTACGCAAAAAGCACGCCATTTGCCTTTACAAAGGTCAAAATAACACCAGGTAGAGCGCCAGCTAGAATTCCTGCGAGAGGCAGCAGCCTTGTGAAGCCGGCAATGGCTAAAGTTGTTGAAACGCCGTAGATGTAGACCATCATAAAGAGTGCGCCAACAACTGCAAAAACGCCGCCAACAATAGGCAAAGCATTCGCGCCAACTTTTCTCTCAAAATTCTTTCGAGCGCCTATAACCTGAGTAGTCCAAATCATGGTGATCTGAACCTTAAGCAGCATCCAGAACACTTTGAGGTCAGAAGGCAGTTTGAGCTCAGAGCGATCAAGAACAGGAACCTGACCAGCACTTACTTGAGCTGGAATAAAGACATCTCCTGAAAGTTGCAGGTTCTGCTCAGGCACATCGGGGCGCTGAGGAGCCTGTGGAACGTTGTTTGCCATGACTAGTTCTCCTTAGGGAAGGAAGGAGGAACTGGAGAGCCTGGAGGCACTGGTGCACCCGGCACGGTTGGAGCAGCAGGTGCTGCTGGGGCTGCTGGAGCGGCGGGCGCAGCTGGTGCTGCAGGGGCTGCTGGAGCCGCAGGGGCTGCTGGAGCCGCAGGTGCGGGTGCTGCAGGTGCTGCAGGCGCAGCTGGAGCAGCAGGTGCTGCTGGTGCGGCTGGCGCGGCGGGTGCGGCTGGCGCGGCGGGTGCGGCTGGCGCTGCAGGTGCTGCTGGTGCGGCTGGTGCGGCAGGTGCAGCGGGGGCAGCAGCTACAGGTGCACCAGGAATGACCGGCTGAACAGCTGCACCGTCCTTTGTGGTGGCCATATCCTGAGCAATATCAGCAGAAACGCCAGGGGCGCCTGCCTCAAGACCAAGGAAGACTTCCTCAAGCGAAGCGTTACCGCGAATCTCGTCCGTTTTACCTGCGGCAAGAAGCTTACCCTGACGAATAATTGCAATTTTATTGCAGAGTTTCTCGACAACCTCAAGAACGTGTGACGAGAAGAACACGGCAGATCCGCGGTCGGCAAGCTCGTGCAGCATTTTCTTGAGCTCGAAGCTTGCTGCTGGGTCCAGGCCAACAAATGGCTCGTCCAAAATGATGAGTTTTGGCTCGTGGAGCAGGGCGGAAATCAGAACCAGCTTCTGCTTCATACCGTGCGAGTAGCTACCAATGGCGTTTGCCAGGGAATCAGTGATGCCCAGGCGATTGGCCAGGGTTGTAATGCGCTCGACGCGGTTCTCCGCAGGAACGCCAAAAATGTCGCAGACGTAGTTGAGGTACTTGATGCCGCTCATGAACTCGTAAATGTCTGGGTTATCAGGAACGTAAGCGATGACCTGCTTAGTGCCAACAGGGTCAACCAGCACGTTCTTGGAGTCCACGAAAATAACGCCGCCCTCAAATGGCTGGGCACCAACGATGGACTTGATAAGCGTAGTTTTACCTGCGCCGTTGTGGCCGATAAAACCGTAGATGTCGCCAGGCATAACGTCGAGCGAAAGATCAGAAACGGCAACCTTGGAGCCGTACTTCTTGGTGAAGTGCTGGACGCTCAGCACAGGAACAACCTCACCCGGTGTTGCTGGAGTTGGGGCCGCGGCTGCGGGAGCTGGAGCTGGAGCTGGCGCTGGTGCAGCTGGGACCGCAGGTGCGGCTGGGGCAGCGGGAGCGGCAGGCGCAGCGGGTGCGGCTGCGGGTGCAGCAGGTGCGGCGGGAGCCGCTGGAGGTACGGGAGCGTTAGGAACAGGTGGCTGTGGAATATTGTCGGCCATGTTAGTTTCCTTCTTCCATCTTGTCTGTCTTATTCACACGAGTGTTATTTGCTTTTGGAGTGCGCTTTGCCCTTCTCAGAGCGTCGCGCAAAATCCATTCTACCTGAGCGTTAGTTGAACGCATGTCGTCTTGCGCCCAGCGTTCAACCGCCTCCCAGACTTCTGGAGCTACACGAAGTGGATATTGTTTGCGAGGTGCCATGGGTTTCTCGCCATGCTTTACTGCTGCAAGGAACCGGTGTTAAGCACAGGCTGAGCCTCGGACTCGCCGCAGAGAACAACCATGAGGTTGGAAGCCATAACAGCCTTCCGATCCTCGTCGAACTCAACAACGCCATTCTCGGAAAGCTGAGTGAGGGCCATGTCAACCATGGAAACGGCGCCCTCGACGATCTTTTTACGTGCAGCGATGATTGCCTCTGCCTGCTGGCGGCGGAGCATGGCCTGCGCAATTTCTGGGGCGTAGGACAGGTGGGTAAGGCGAGCGTCGTCAACGGTGATACCAGCGACGGAAAGGTTGCGGCTCAGCTCAGACTGAAGCGCCTCGGAGACTTCCTCGATGTTGGAGCGCAGAGTAATTGCGGTGTTGGACTCGGACTCGTCCTCCATGTGGTCATAGCTGTAGATGCTCGCGACGTGCCTAAGCGCGGTCTCTGCCTGCATAGCAACGTAGCTGTCGTAGTCGTCGACGTCAAAGAGAGCCTTTGCGGTATCGCTCACGCGCCAAACAACAACCTCGGCGATCTCGATTGGGTTACCCATACGGTCGTTGACCTTGAGGACGTCGCCGTTCAGCGTGCGAGCACGAGTGGAAATGATAGAGGTGTGCACGTTTACACTGGGAGTAACGCCTGCAGCGAGAGAAGAGAGGTCACCCACGTTTGTAGAAAGAGTCTTGGCGTAGTAAGGATTTGCCCAGCGCAGACCCTCGTCCTTAACGGTGCCGATGTACTTGCCAAACAGCACGCAAACTTTTGCCTGACCAGGCTGAAGGCTGAACAGACCACTTGAAACAAACATTCCCGCAAAGAAGAATACCAGCGCGCCAATGATGCTTGGAAACGACGGATCCAGGCGGGGATTTCTGTCTGCAGCGATTGCGCTAAGTACAAAATTAGCCAAAAATAGGGCTGCAACTGCAAAAAGAACAATGGTAATCAGCAGGAACAGCCAACCACTCTTGGACTTAATAATTTTCTCGGTGCTCATAAGATCTCCTTTGTGACAATGAGCCTTTTGTTGGCATCATTGTGATATCACTTTGATTACAAGTCAATAGAAATTTTTATTTAAATGTTGTTTAAAAATTGCAGGTGAGGCGTGGGTTTTTGGCGAGCGGCATGGCGAGAAGAACGCTGCACGTGGCGCGTGGCGAGAGGATCGCTGCACGTGGCGAGAAGATCGTCTCTTCGGGAAAAGCAACCGACCTGTAAGGCTTGGGCTAAGCGCGCCTGATTTCTACAAAGAATCTGTAACTTTTGCCTAAAAGCATCAAAGAATCTGTGGATTTGCCTGATTTTGTTAAAGAATCGGTGCCGCAAATGCAGATTCTTTGCACTTTTAAGGCGGGCCTTCCGTGACGTACCTTTTGGATCCAGTGTGGCGTCATGGGCGCTTTCATCGAGCCTGATTTTCTCGCCAAGTCTGAACGATTTGCCGGAAAAGTGCACCAAGTCTGAGTGGTTTTGCCGGTTTTTCTCGCCATATCTGAGTAAATTTACTCAGATATGATGCGCTTTTCAGGCTAGCAATCAGAAGGCAGTCAGAAGATGGTAGAAAGGCGCTCGATCGTATAAAAACACACCTCGGGAGAAACCCCAAGGTGTGTTCGATGTGCAATATTACCTGGTCGCAGCCGGCGCGGCGCCCGTCGCAGCCGGTGCGGAACCCGCAGCTGGTACGGGCCGCAGCTCGCGGTCGCAGCCCATGTGGCTCGCGCCCGTCGCGCCCGTCGCAGCTGGTACGGAACCCGCGGTGCGTGGCGCGCTAGTCGATACGAGCGTCTACCTCAAGCCAACCGAGCTGGTCGATGTTGCCCTTGACGTGCTCGCAAGACTTGCGCCATGCCTCAATCTCAGAGTCAGAGAGCTCGGGCACAAAGACCTTCTCGACACCATTGGCGCCAATAACTGCAGGAAGTGAAGAGTAGAAGCCAGAAACGCCATACACGTTGGTGAGCAGCGTAGAGACTGGCGTGATCAGCTTGGTGTCGTGGACAACGGCCTTGATGACCTCGACGGCGCCGTTTGCAATGGAGTACTCGGTGCACTGCTTGCCGCTGTAGGTGACGTAACCGCCCATGCGTCCGGCCTGTTCAAGCTCTGGAAGGTCAAAGGTCTTGCCCGTCTGAGCTGCGACTTCGTCGAGAGTGAGGCAGCCAATGGAAACGTGCGACCAGCAAGCGAACATGCCGTTGCCGTGCTCGCCAAGCATCCAAGCGTTGATGCAAGATGCTGGATAGCCGGTTGCGCCGGAAAGCGCGTGGCGGAGTCGAGCGGAGTCCAGCGTGGTGCCGGAGCCGATAACCTTGTAAGGATCAGCGCCGGTCAGATACTGGAGCTCGGTGGTAACAACGTCGCAGGGGTTTGCGATGTTGACCCAAACGCCATCGAAGCCAGCGTCTGCAATGCGCTTTGCAAACTTCTTGGCCTCGTCAGTAGTAACAAAGAGCTCACCATCGCGATTGCCCGCAGCAGCAGCTACATGACCTGCGGCGTTAACAATAATGTCGCAGCCAGCAAGCTCCTCGTAGCGGTCGTCAAGCTCAAAAACGCGAGCAGGGTGTGGATAAAATGGCATTGCGTCCAGCAGGTCGTTTACCTGAGCCTTGCAGAGGACCTCATTTGTGTCGCTAATGTAGAGCTCAGTAGCAAGTCCCTGGTAAAGTAGGGCGTTTGCAACGTGTGCGCCTACGTGATTAGCGCCGATAATACCAATTTTGCTGATGAGAGCCATAGTCCACCTCTTTTGTCTCGCCAAAATACTGTGCCTGTTAGCTTAACGGTTTTTTATGTAAACGGGAAACGATACAAAAAATGAAACATATTAGACACAACAATCCCCTCAACGTGCCATTTAAGCCCGCAAACGGTATAGTAGTAACCCAAGATTTGGAGAGGAACTATGGGATACAAGACACCAACATGCTCTATTGCGCGTAGCTGCGGAGGCTGTGAATGGCTTTCGGTCCCCTATCCTATCCAACTTAAGCGCAAGCAGGCGCAGGTAGAAGAACTTCTCGCCCCGCTGGCAAGCATCAATAACGTAACTATCGAGCCCATCCGCGGAATGGACAAGCCTCTGGCGTATCGTCACAAGGCAGCAACGCCATTTGCGCCGGGTAAAGGTCGCACGGTTCGTTCCGGTTTTTACGCAAGTGGTACACACAAAATTATTGCTTCAAAGGAATGCCTGGTAGAGGACGGTCAAGCTCGCGCCATTCTCAACGACGTGGCATATCTTGCTGGCCAGTTTAACATCCACGCCTACCAAGAGGATCGCGGCAAGGGAGCGCTTCGCCACGGCGTGGTGCGCTGCGGATATGCCACCGACGACGTCATGCTGGTGCTGGTGGTCAACGGTCAGCATCTGCCCCGCGAGCAGGAGTTTGTTGCCGCGCTTCGCAAAGCACACCCCGAGCTGACCAGCATTTTCTTGAACGTCAACCAGAAGCGCACCAACGCAATCTTAGGGCGAGAAACCCGTCTGCTTTGGGGCTCAACGTCTATGAGCGACAAGCTTCTGGACTGCACGTTTGAGATTGGTCCAACCAGTTTCTACCAGACAAATCCTCAGCAAACCGAGGTGCTCTATCAGCTGGCTATCGACGGAGCGCTTGCTGGCTCCAAGCTTGCTGGCTCCGAGCAGACCGGCGACGCGCAGGCCGACGCCGTGTTGCCCAGCGCCTCCACTCAGGCAGCCATTTCTGCACAAGCCAACAACCTGCGTGTTCTTGACGCTTACTGCGGCACAGGAACCATCGGACTTTGCTTGGCACACGCCGCTAAAGCACAAGGCATCAACCTTCTGCTCACTGGCGTTGATCAGGTTGAAAACAACATTCAGATGGCCCGCAGAAACGCTCGAAACAATAAACTTGAAGCTGAGTTTATCTGCGACGATGCCACTCGCTACATGCAAGCTCTAGCAAAAGACGGTCAGAACTTTGACGTTATTATTCTTGATCCGCCTCGCGCGGGTTCAACGCCCGCCTTCCTTAAGGCAACAGCTCAGCTAGCTCAGAAGAAAATCGTGTACGTGAGCTGCAACGTTGTAACGCAGGCCAGGGACCTCAAAGTTCTTCTCGACAGTGGGTTTGCCATTGAGCGTGTGACACCTGTGGACATGTTCCCTCACACCAAGCATGTCGAGTGTGTAGTTTTGATGTCACGCACAGATGGGTGACGCGGCTGAAATCCGCATGTAACAGGGGCTTTCGGCGATAGCTGCTTCTTGTGGAGAAGGAATCGGTCTCGCGAGATTAGGAGAATAGGTACTTATCGAGGCGAAAACATGAGTAAACCTCGGGTAGGTACAGACGATAACATCAGCCCCTGCGCACCGATTTTTCAGCATATTGGGTGGCGCAGACGATGAGAACAATCCGCACAACAAGGCACTTAATGCCGTTATGGAGAATGCTGCGAAATACGCTGCAAGGTAGAGACAGCTCCCCGGGTCGTTTGCCGAATCGCTTGTCCAGTCCATGAGGGAGCAGAAGATGACGTTCAGCAGCCCATCTGCCGCAGCGGCATGCATCGTAGGCGGCGAATCAAACGGGCAAATCATGTGGATTACAGGCGAAGGCGTGAAACTTAAAGACTTATAGAGGGTGTTACATTCCGTTTCTACGGGACGTAGAATAGAGACACATATTGTTTGCATGGTGAGCTAACAGGAGGCATGTTGCAATGCTTGAAACGAAGAAAACGCTTATCGTAGTCTATAAGGACGAGCTTCTGATGAATCAGCTCAAGAAGATGATCGAGACACATGACGATGCTGAAGATAAGGTTGTCGGCACAAGGGACAACTCCATCAGCGTCGTGTCTTGGACGGAGAAGGTGTGGCTCGGTAATAAGAAAGCCGGAAACATACAAGGAAAGATCCTATTCCTCGGCGACATCAAGGGAACAGACAAGCTCATCCCCGTCATCGACGTGAAGTTCGATGACTGCGGCGTCAAATACGGATGGGCAGGCAATCAGGCTGTCCTCTATGTTGAGCCGGAAGCCTTGACCAGCCGAGAGGGCTACGACGAGTTTCTGAAGAAGTTGTCAGACCTCCCAGTTCCCAGTTTCCTGAAGACGATGAAGCAAGATATCGTTGAGAACGCCGGAGAGGAACCCGTCGTAGAGATCGCCAAGCAAGAAGAGACTGACGGCGAGAAGGAGGCTCCTGCCTTCTTGAATGCGGCGAAGAAGATTCTCGAAAGTGGAGCAGATGCCTTCGAGAAGGTCAGTGAGCAGGTCGCAGTCAAATCCGAAGAGATATTCAGGAACAAATCCCTCATGAAAAGGCAGATGCTCTTCTACGGAGCTATCCATCTTTACAGAGATGAGCTTGAGAGCTTCATGAACAAATAGGGTAACTATCGATGCAGACGAAAAGCGAAGTACAAAAAGGCTGGGAATTTGCCGCAGCGATAATGGGAGCGGACGTAGCCGCCCACATGGGCACGGAATACGTCAGTGCCGTTGAAGCGGCAATTAAGCAGCTTGAAGATAATATCAACAACCACCAGTACCGCAATCTTGGAATCGGGCAGCTGCAAGGCTACATGTTCGAGGAATGGGAAGCTGGCACATTTAACGTTGATGCGGTGGCGGCAGATTCGGCAGACCGCGCAGCGGTTCTTCACAGCACGGCGAAGGACTCCGTGGACATTCAGCTGAAATCCGGCACGGATTACAGTGCCAAGTCCTACGGAACCGCCGAGCAGACCGCCAGGGCGCAGGCTCGCTTCAATCCCGGCACCGGTCAGGCGAGCTATCAGGATCAGGGCAGGCTCGTTCCGTCAGATCAGCTCGATGCCGCAAAACAGACCGCACATCGGGAAGCACTCCGAAACGAACCTTTCCGTGAGGACGTGTCGAAAGCCTACGGCGAGACAGAGTCGAGACTGACCGACAGGCTTGCAAACGACGAGGGCGTGGAGTCCAGACCTGCCTCCAGAAAAGACCTCGAGAAGATGGCAAAGGAAAGCAAGAAGCAGGAGTTCAAAGCAGAGGAGCATGGCGTCACAGCTGAGAGCGCGATCAAGACAGAATACCTGCTGAAGCAGGCTCTGAAAGCCGGATACACTACGGCAGCCATAACGGTAGCCGTTCAACTTGCTCCGGAGATATATAAAGCCATCGATTTCCTCATCAAGAACGGAGAACTCGACCTTTCCACAGTCAAGCACATGGGTAAGAAAGGAATATCGGCAGGTGCAGAAGGGTTTCTTCGCGGTTCGATATCGTCTGCGCTTCTCATCATGTGCGAGAGCGGTGCGCTTGGCGAAGCCCTCAAGGTAATCAGCCCGACACTTCTCGGCACCGTTGTCGCTCTGGTTTTGCAGACCACAAAGAACAGCATTCTCGTCGCTGCAGGAAAGATGACCGCACAGCAGATGGGTGCGGCATTCGTGGATATGGTCGTTGTGTCCGGCGGATACCTCGTTGGAGCACATATTGGAGGCATCATAGGTCAGGCACTCGGATTCCAGCTTCCTGTTCTCGGATACCTGCTGGGCAGCCTGATAGGAACATCCTTCTGCGTCATCTACAACATCGGCAAGAAGAAGCTAATCTCGTTCTGCGTTGATACCGGCTTCACCTGTTTTGGACTGGTAGAGCAGAACTATGAGCTTCCAGAGGACGTACTCCATGAGATGGGAGTCGAAACGATAGAGATACCACGCACCAGAATCGAGACCACGGAGATACCGAGGATCGCCATCGGTGCGGCTGAAATAAAGAAAGCGGACTACGAGACAATCGACATAACCGTCCTGCGCCGAGGAGTAATAGGCGTAAACAAAGTCGGGTATGTCTTCTCGTAACGATGTCAACCGAGGAAGTTTATTTACGCCTGATTGAATGGTCGAAAAACAAGCAGAAGATGATTTGGGGATTTCTGGACTCTCAAGAAGAATCCAAGATGGCTGACAGGGGGCGAGACGGTATCAGATTATCCACGCACATCCAGTCATGAGGAACAAGTCATAGGGCGGATATCTTTACACAAACAGGCGAAAAACTGCCTTCATCTGTGCGCACACAACCCAAATCGTTTCTCAAGTCTCGTGCCATGTTGAGTGCGTTGTGACGCTTTCTCGGGTTTAGATTAACGACACAAATTGAATTGAGCGGTTATGAAAACGGTAGAATTTGGAAAACAAAATAACGACGTAATCATGCTACTTCATGGTGGCGGTTTGTCTTGGTGGAATTATAAAGCTGAGGCTGAACTGCTGAAGGATCAATATCACGTTGTGCTGCCGATTCTTGACGGACATGCAGGTAGTGACAATGATTTTATAAGTATTGAGAAAAACGCAAGTCGGCTCATTTCTTTTATTGATAAAGAATTTGGAGGCTCGGTTCTCCTTATTGGAGGTCTGTCCCTTGGTGCGCAGATTTTAGTAGAGATGCTGACGCAACGAAACTCAATTTGTCAAAACGCCATCATTGAAAGTGCGTCTGTCATTCCGTCCAAGCTGACAAATTTCCTGATCAAACCAACGTTCTCTCTAAGTTATGGCTTAGTAAAAAAGAAGAGCTTTGCTCAAATGCAATTTGACTATCTTCATATTCGTAAAGATTTATTTGAAGACTATTATCGGGACACGTCACAAATCTCAAAAGAGAACATGATTGCATTCTTGGAAGCAAATACATCCTATGAGATAAAACCCGGCCTTCAGAATGCTCACACTAAAGTCCGTATACTTGTTGGAGAAAAAGAACAGAAAAAGATGATCCGTTCAGCAGAGCAGTTGCATAAGGTTTTGCCTGGTAGCGTTCTTGAGATAAAGAAAGGCTTATATCATGGCGAGTATTCCATCAATTGCCCAGAGGAGTATGCAAAAGAACTCCTAGACACGATTTATCTACATATTAAATAAATCAGCATGACTTCCCGTACGAGAAGCAACAAGTATAAGCTCGTCTTTGTGAATAGCATAAATTAAAAGCCAGTCTGGTTGAATATGGCATTCTCTAAACCCTTGGTAAGATCCAGTAAGAGCGTGGTCTTCGTGTTTTGGGTCTAAAGCTTCCCCAGCGCAGAGTTTATCAAGCACCTCTTGAAGTGGAGATATATCAAGACCTCTCTTTTTAATGCGCTTATAATCTTTCCGGAACTTAGAAGTTGCTTGAAGTTTAAGCATATAACTTAAACCCCTGCATTGAGATCTTTAAACAGCTCATCTGTGGTGTTGTAGGAGGTTGCTTGAATTTTACCTGACATGATATCGCGTGCTTCTTCCATAGCAGCCAATGTATCAGCATTAAACTTTGGGACTTCCACTTTAAAAGGAAGGCCGCGGTGCAAAACGCACTGGCGTAAGAAGATGTTTACGGCACTTGACATATCAATGCCGAGTTCTTTAAACAGTTCATTTGCTTCTGTTTTAACATTACTATCGATGCGAATTTGAGTAGGACTTGTTGCCATAGTATCAGCTCCTTTTAAGGTAATTTTGATACAAATGGTATACGTTGTCAATCAAAAATAGATGTATTTTCGACTTGTTTTGTTTGTCCGACGTTATTTTTTTCTTGAATTCTCAAAGCAAGTGCAACGTTTAATGATGGTAGACTTCTCAAAGGCACTTAC
>CAUTGQ010000005.1:0-24044 GCA_963538075.1 uncultured Atopobiaceae bacterium | reverse complement strand
CAAGAACGTTTTCAAGAGACCGAGCTGTTCTAAAATCACTCGGATTTGCAATTACTGAGGTAAAAACAGGAAAAGAAAAATCGTTCTATCTTTCGGGCTCAAATTTTTTTGATCCCTCGTACGACTTAAGCCCTGAAGATGCCAATCAACTGCTTGTAATCTGCAATGCAGTTCTCACTGATACAACTTTTGTGTACCAAGAGGAATTAAGAAACGCGCTATCTAAAATTGTGGGTAATTTTTATTCCTCAGATTCAGACAAGCCAGGGAGCCAAAAACTCAGTGCTTCTTCTCAAAGCAAAGTCTTTCCTGTTCTCTATGAGTCACTCAGCTCTAAACAACGGGTAAAGATCACGTATACAAACTCGCAAGAACAGGTCAAACAAAGGCATCTTGGTATTCTGGACTTCTTTGTTTCACAGGGACTTCTGTACTTTGTGGCTCAAGATTTTTCGTCCAACAGTAAGACTGCTTCTATCAAAACTTTTCGCATTGACCGTGTTTTAGATGCTGCAATTCTTAAAGATGAGCACTTCTCCATTCCGGAAGATTTTGATTCAAACGACTACAACCTGCTTGATTTCCAGCTCGGATCGCAGGTTGGCACTCTTGTTGCGTTTGTCCCCAAAAACATACTCGCGGCTTTTGAGCATTTCTCGCAAGGTCAAGGCGATATTGAGTCTCTCCCTAATGGAGCTTTATGGACTGTTGCCTACGCTCATGAAGACGCTGCTTTATCTTGGATTCTTGCTCATGGATTGATTCCAAGGTCTCCAGAGTCTCTTCTCGCAAAATGGAAAGAGTCCTTAAGAGAGGTTGCCAATGGCCGTTAAAAACACCTCTTTTGGAAGAAAAAACATTTCTTCAGCCGTCTACAAACTCGTATTGCTTGCCGCTGCATTTAGAGATTCTTTTGATGCGATTGAGTTAAGCGCGGTTCAGTCGCGGTTTGGCATCTCCTCAGAAGAAGCTGCCATTCTGATGGAGCTCTTGCAGCTCACGGACGAGAATGGCTATCTTCCCCTCCCGCTTACTGGAGACCAAGATACTTTGACGCTCGTTGGAGAGTCTCCGTTTAGAACTCGAAGGCTTGTCTTAACAGACGAAGAAACGTTAGCGCTTAAAGAGGCGTTTACAACACTTGCTTTACCCCAAGAAAGTGTTTTTTGGAAACTTCTGAAGTCTCCATATACGGCAGACTCTTCATCAGATGGTGCTTCAGGTTCACGTGTCTCTAAAAGCCATACTACAGAAGTAGACGCATTCCTCACCTGCTCAAATGCAATTGCGGAGTCACAGGTTATTTCATTTGAGTATCGTTCTGAGATGACGTTTGTAGAAACTCAAAGCAATAAAGACACTGCGATCAGCCAGAGAAACGTTCTTCCCTATCAATTGTCCTACGGAGAGAACGGCTGGCTTATCGAGGGAATAGATTTAGACCTAGAGAAGCAAAGAGTCTTCAGAGTCAATCGCATGAGTCACATTGAAGCCCGCTCCGCTTCATTGGAGCAGCTAAAACTTGCAGAAAACGTAAAAGAATCTTCTGCGCCGGAAAAATCGCAATTAGTAGAGCTTGTTTTCTTTGATAAAGGTGTGCTTACACACTATTCGTGGCCTGGCCTCAAAACGGTTGGCGGTCAGCGCAATGCCACAGAGATTAAAGCAACTATCCCCTATTACGGCGGAACGTGGCTTTTACAACGCTTACTTGCCCTTAAGGGAAAAGTAACAACCAAAGACCAGGCCGTGACGCAGGCAATGCGCGCCTATGCTGCATCTCTACTTGATGCAGAAGAACAACTTTAAGCCAATTAGGCAGCTGTTAATGCCGCTACGCGTCGTGTTCTTCTCGCCACTTGGCAATTTGCTCGGAGATGTCCTTTGTCGAGACGCGCTGGTAGTTCTTGTTGGGTAATGACTTCAAGAACGAGCTGCCATATCGCTTGGACACAAGCCTGGAATCGGCAAGCACCAAAACGCCTTTGTCCTCAGCACTCCTGATAAGGCGACCAGCAGCCTGTTTGGTTGCAATTACCGCCTCTGGCAGAGAATAGCGCCACCACGCACGGTCTTCTCGCGCTTCACGCTCTTTGACCAGCGGTTCATTAGGGCTTGCAAACGGAAGCTTAGGGATTACCACGCACCTCAGCGTATCTCCCGCAGCGTCAAAGCCTTCCCAGAACGATTTAAGAGCAAACAGCGAGAGGTTCTTTTCGGCTAGGAACTTTTCGCGAACGCGTCGCGCGGAAGAAGATCGCTCCTGGCAGGCAAGGTTAAGACCATGCTCACTCAAGCGGGGTTCTAGCACTTCAAAGAGGCGCTCCATATCGCGTCTGTTAGTGAAGAGCGTCAGCACCGAGCCGCCCATCTGAACATGAACGTCGTACAGCAGCTTTTCCAGTGCGTCCAAGTAACCCGGATCAGTTGGCGCAGGCATATCCTCAGCCACAAAGACGCCCATATGGTTCTCGTAGTCAAAGCTTGACTCTAAGTGCAGGCTCTTGTGCTCAAAGGAGCCTCTATCCAGGCCAACAGCGTGCTCAAAATGCGAGAAATCATCACCAACGGCAATGGTCGCCGAGGTAAACACAACGGAATGCGTCTCCGGCAGCCACTTCTCTGCCAGCTCTGCTCCAATATCAAGCTTCTCGGCCACAAGAGCCTCAGAACCAATATCGCGTTTCAGTCGGGTTAGCTTGGCTGAATAGACGTAGCTCTTGTCCGTTCCCTCACAGATGAGCTTCAGTGAATCCAGAAGGGCGCTCAAGAACGCCCCAGCCTCACTCAAGTTACTTGCAAGGTTTGGCGCTGATGCGGCAAGTGCGTCGGTAGCTTTTCCTATTCGAAGAGCAGCTTCTTCAAGAGCAGAAAGGGCGATGGAAGCGGTCTCTAAGACTTCTTTCCATTCCTCTGTTTCTCTTACTTCATCGTTAATCCAAAGCTGAAGGGAGTTATAGCCACCATCACTTTTAGCCAACGGAGCTAGCTCATGCACAGTGGCCATAAGGTTGCCCATTGCTGCCATGGCTCGCTGAACTGCGGCGGCAGAGCGCGTGAGAAGACCGGTAAGCAGCGTAGAGTCCTCAAGGTTGGCAGCGCCCACCATAGCGGCGTGGATAGCGCCAGACTTGATGCCTCCAAGCAACTCAAAGCCGTTTCGCATCTCTTTGGCAGAAATTTCTACTGCCCACTGACGGCGAGCTTCGGCCTCAAAGCCATGAGCCTCGTCAATTACCCAATGCCTGATAGGAGGCAGAATTTTTCCGTCAGCGGCAACGTTTCTAAGCAACAGAGAATGGTTGGTCACCACGACATCTGAAGATCCAGCGCGTTTACGAGCTCCATGAACAAAGCACTCATGAGGGTAATATGGGCACTTGGAGCGCAGACACTCTGCGGCCTTGATAGTTACCATCTCACGTGGAACTGAGCGCCAACGGATACCCAGCGCATCCAAATCGCCATCAGCCGACTGGCATGCGTATGCATAAATCACAGCAATTGCGGTCAGCATATCTGAAGCAACACTGTTGCTCGAGCGACCTTCTTGGTCGATGAGCGTCAGTGGAAGCTCCTCAAGAGCGGCCCTATCAACACGATGCAAGCACGGATAGTGCTCGTAACCCTTTAAGCTGCAAAAACTCAACCCGCTAGGAAGCGCCTTCGCAAGCGCTGGAAGGTCGTGTGCAATAAGCTGGTCGGTCAGTGCGTTTGTCTTTGTAGCAATACCTACCGTAACATCGTTTTTCTGCGCAAAGAGCACCTCAGGCAGCAGGTATGCAATTGACTTGCCAATGCCAGTTCCGGCTTCAAGCTCTCTATGCGAAGAAGTGACCAGCGCATTTCTGACCTCAACGGACATGCTAACTTGCTCACTGCGCGTCTCAAATTTGTCGTACATCTGTGAGACAACGCCCGGCTTGGCAAATGCCCGATGAATCTCGTCTTTAGAAATCGGCAGCATAGCAGGCGTCTCTGGGTCATCCGCGTCCCTTCTCGCCTTTGCTTTTATGTCGGCAACGAGCTGGCTACGAATGTCCTTGAGCGAGAAGAACGTGCCCGAAATCTCCGCGTCTGCAAGCTCGGCTCCTGTTGCGTCTTCTTTTGCGACGCCGCGTCGAACAGCCTCTTCTTCTTTCATCTTTGACAAATACGAGAAGATCGGCCTAAATGTCCACTCCACTCCATCGTGCATTGACGCCAATTTGGCGAGAAGCCCGCGGGGCAGATTCATAAGTCCCAAAAGCAAGATGCGCCACATGCCGCAAAGGGCATCTACGTCGTCGCTTGCGCGGTGAGTGACCTTCATGGTGCCAAACGCTTCAGCCATGCTAGAAAGCTTGTGCGAAGAAAGTCGAGGTAGAGCTATGCGTGAAAGCGACAGCGTATCAATCCAAGTATCGGAGACTGAAGTTCCACCAGGTACTCGTTCAATAAACGTACGGTCAAAAGTGGCGTTGTGTGCCAAAACCGGAAGACCGCCGACAAATTCTGCGAGGGCAGCAACAGCTTCTTTTGCGCTTGGCGCACCTTTAACATCTTCGTCAGTAATTGAGGTCAGTGCTGTAATTTCTTCTGGAATTGGACACCCTGGATCAACAAAAGTCTGAAAGCGCTCCACAATCTCTCTGCCACTCAATTTAGCAGCAGAAATCTCAATAAGGGAACACTTCTTAAAGGACAGACCTGTTGTCTCGGTATCCAAAACAACAATGTCATCCTCTAAGACATCAAATGACTCATGCTCCGCCCTCTCTGCAAGCTCCAAATATTTTTTGCAAACCGCAGAAGGGGTACCTGGAAGAATGAGTTCTTCTAGTTTTTGCGTAGCGCTTTTAGTGCTGGTCATAACCTACAAATCTACTGGCGATCCTCAAGTGCAAACTCAATAAAGCGAGTGCAGAGCTCAGGGAAATCAATGCCGCCGGTACGTGCAGAATCAGGCAGCAAAGAACGGGCAGTCATACCAGGAATGGTATTTGTCTCAAGCACCACTGGAACGCCGTCCTCCGTAACAATAAAGTCACTACGAGAAACGCCACGGCAACCAAGTGCATTGTGAGCCTTAATTGCCAGCTCCTGAGCGCGTGCGTACACCGCAGGCTCAAGACGAGCAGGAATTACGTGGTGCATGGATGCGGGCTCATATTTTGTCTTAATGCTGTAGAACTCATCGCCAGTAACAATCTCAACGATTGGGAGAGCAGTTGGGTTCTCATTACCAATAACAGGAACGGTAATCTCTGTTCCCGCTATGCTCTCTTCAATCAGAATGCGCTCACCCTGTTCACCGGCAAGTTCTAGTGCAGCGGGAAGCTCTTCTCGCGAAGTGACGCGTGTGACGCCATAACTTGAACCGTTGCCAGAAGGCTTTACAAACATAGGGAGACCGAGGTCCTCAATAAGCTTGTCTACCTGCTCATCTGTAAAGACGGTACCTGCAGGAACGTCAATTCCCTTAGGCGTTGGAACTCCTGCCTGCCTATACATAAGCTTTGACAGCTCTTTTTCAGTTCCCATAGCAGACGCGAGAACGCCAGAAAACGTGTAAGGAATGTGCAGAATCTCGAGAAGACCCTGGATGCAGCCATCCTCGCCAAAACGACCGTGCATAGCAACGTATACGACATCATAACCACCCTGAGCAAGGGTAACTACAAAGTCTTTTTCGGCAACATCAAGCAGGTCAACACTGGTAAAGCCAGCTTCTTTAAGTGCTGCTGCACACTGCTTGCCAGACTCCATTGCAATCTCATGCTCGTCTGACCAGCCACCTGAAACAACTGCTACATGAAGCTTTTTTAGCTCTTCACGTGTCATATCCGCTCCTTCAGATAAGTCTCCCATAGGGTAAACTCTAGTAAACGTATTTCTTCTAAGATACCGCAGATAGCTTAGAAGAGTTGGAGAAGGACAAAAATGCAATCAAATAATACTCTTGACGGCACAAACACCACGGTTGACGGTGCAAACACTTCCGCGCCCGATTCTCGCCCACAGAAAGCTGCCGCTAAATCTGACCTCAGAAGCCATTCATCAGAACAAATCCTTGAACTGGTGACTTCCCTTGGCCAGCCAAAATTCCGTGCAAAGCAGATTGAGGAGTGGATCTGGTCTAAGGGCGCTACCTCTTTTGATCAGATGAGTAATCTTCCAAAAACGCTGCGAGAAGAACTATCTAAGCAGGTAACGCTTGCTGGTGCTGAACAAATTGTCCGCCAGGTCTCTGAAGACGGCAGCCGTAAATACCTGCTTCGCTACCCTGATGGCACCTCTGTCGAGTGCGTTGGCATGCCAACCGGCAATAAGCTTTCGGTCTGCGCTTCTACACAGGCTGGCTGCGCCATGGGCTGTGCTTTCTGTGCAACAGGCGCTGCTGGTCTCACGCGCTCTCTTTCTGCGAGCGAGATTTACGAGCAGGTTATGCACGTCCGCGACGATTTTGACGCACGCGTTACCAGCGTTGTTCTTATGGGTCAGGGCGAGCCCTTCATGAACTACGACGCCACTCTTGCAGCCATGAGACGCCTTAACTCCCCCGATGGAGCTGGTATTGGTGCTCGCCACATTACGGTGTCTACCTGCGGTGTTATTCCAATGATTAAGCGTTTTGCTTCTGAACCAGAGCAATTTACGCTTGCCGTTTCGCTTCACTCCGCAGTTCAAAAGACACGCGATTCTCTTATGCCGGGAGTACGTAAGTACTCGCTCATCCACCTGTACGACATCATGGGAGAGTATGTCGATAAGACCGGTCGACGTCCAACGTACGAATATGCGCTGATTAAGGGTGTTAACGATTCCGACAATGAGCTTGGTGCCCTCAGGGACTTCTGTCGAGGAACACTCTGTCATGTCAACATCATCCAGCTTAACGAGATTGAGGGCTCAAAATTCCATCCAACTTCCCCTGCTCGCGCTCAGGAGTTTGTAAACAGCCTTAACTCTGTTGGTGTTGAAGCAACTATTCGTCTTTCTCGTGGATCTGATATCGATGCAGCTTGCGGCCAACTTTTCCAGAAAAGAAACGCACGCTAAAGCGCTTATATAGACAGCGCTCATATAGATAGTTCCTACATAAAACTTATCATGCTTTTAAAGCAAAGAAGGGGCCCTCAGGGACCCCTTTCCTTTTAGTTCATATACAGAACATATGTTCTATTTGATTGCGTTTAACCATTCTCTTTCCACCCTAGCTTGGTGAGAAAGAATGTTTTTCGCGCTTTTCCTATTACCGCTACCTGAATAGTCATCAAGAATTGCATCGAGTGCTCTTCTTGACCTTCTCATTGCATGAAGAAAACTTTTCTGTGCTTCTTTAGTCAACAGAGTATGTTTAGCGAGAAAAGCTATTCCTAGCAACGAGACACTGGATATAATCACAAACTTTATCTTCATTATGCTTCTTTAACGTTTGAGAGTTTTTCTACTAGAGCAGCAAGTTCATCCTCGTCATTGAATTCGATTTCAATCTTATTCTTGCCGCGGACATTTCGCACTTTGACTGGAGTATCCAGAGCAATCCTTAATTGCCTTGCTGCACGCTTATATGCCTGTGGGGTTGGCTGTCTTTTTGGTTTCTCAACATTTGTGACAGAAAATAGTGGAGCAAGATTTTCTGTCTGACGGACCGACAAGTTCTCTTCAACTACTTTCTGGGCAAGCTTAATTCTTCCTTCTTTTCCGCTTACGGCAAGAATTGCACGAGCATGTCCAGCACTAATACGTCCCTCCGCCATCAAAGTTTGAACTTCTGTTGGAAGGTCTAGAAGACGAAGAGTATTTGTGATTGCGGATCTAGACTTGGACAAAACCTTTGCCAAATCGTCTTGGGTTAAGTTCTCTTGTTTGATTAACTGCTTATAGCCTTGAGCTTCTTCAATAGGACTTAAGTCAGATCTCTGTAGATTCTCAATCAGAGCTAATTTAAATACTTCCTCATCGGATATTGCCTTAATTACTACAGGAACTTCCTCTAATTGTGCAAGCTTTGCAGCCTGAAAGCGTCTTTCGCCAGCAACAATCTCATAGTGATCGCCTTTCTCGCGAACAAGAAGCGGCTGGAGAATACCGTTTTGCTTAATAGAATCACTGAGTTCAGCGAGTTCAGCTTCATCAAAACGTTTACGAGGCTGATCTTTATTTGGCTTAATCTTCTTTAGTGGAAGTGTTGTAGCTTCTTTTTTATTACCGACCTCTGCGTCTACCTCGCTAAAGAGAGAGTTGAGGCCCTTACCAAGTCCTGATTTTTTAACCACGACGATTCACTTCCTTTGCAAGTTTGTTGTATGCAAGTGCGCCCATACTTATTCGGGCATACATGGTTACCGGCAAACCATGACTTGGTGCTTCTGCGATTTTGACATTTCTTGGAATAAGCGTCTTAAATACTTTGTTACCAAAGTAATTTGAAACCTCAGTTACAACCTGCTTAGATAGGGAAGTTCTGCTATCAAACATGGTCATTACTACACCAAAGATATCAAGATCCGGATTGAGCTGTTTTTGAACCATCTTCATTGATTCAACGATCTTAGTTACGCCCTCTAGTGCATAATATTCGCACTGAATTGGGATAAGAATGCTGTTTGCTGCGACTAAAGCATTAATTGTTAAAAGACCTAGTGATGGTGGGCAATCAATCAAAATGTAGTCAAAATAGTCTTTAACCTGGTCAATTGCCTGCTTTAATATGTTTTCTCTTGATTCCACGGAAACCAGTTCAATTTCTGCACCAGCAAGTTGAATAGTAGCAGGAGCAATAGTCACGTACTTTTGAACTGTTTGTTGTAATACGTCTTCAAGCGGTGTTTCGTTGAGGATTACATCATAGATGTCGGCTTCAAGTTCCTCTTTATCAATTCCAAATCCACTTGTTGCATTACCTTGTGGATCAAAATCGACAATTAATACTTTCTTTTTTGTTTCTCCTAGCGCTGCTGCGAGATTAATTACGGTAGTTGATTTTCCAACTCCGCCTTTTTGATTAATTACAGCAAGTACTTTAGGATCTCTATCTTGAAATCCCCTCGAAAGGTCTTTGTAGCTCATTTATCCTCCGTTTGACCAAGTTTATTTAATAATACAGAATGTTTCACGTGTAACATTCCACAATTAGTCTCTTCTTGCAACAAACGGATTTGATTTAGCCATTCCTGTTTTTCTCGGTAGTTTAATTTTGCTTTTTGAATCTTTTTTATAAATAAGAATTTCACGATGACCAAGATCGTTTAGTAATTCAAATGTTTCACGTGAAACATTTTCGTACCCAAAAATTTTGGCTGCCTGAGAGGCGTCCTGAAGCTCTATCTCATCGACATTGGCCTTCATTACTATGAGAGTACCTTGTGGAGCTAAGAAAGGCTCTGCGTACTCCAAAAGAATATTTGTCTTTGCAACGGCTCTGAAAGTAACAAAATCAAACTTCTGTTTATAGTCGTTTGGAATTTCTTCAGCACGAAGCTTTTCAGCTCTTACTCTATCACCAAGACCAATCTCATCAATCATTGACTGTACGGCATTGATCTTTTTTCCAATAGAATCAACCAGCAATGTTTTGTTATCGCTCATGATTGCAAGAGGCAGTCCAGGGAAGCCTCCACCGGTACCAATATCAATATAGTTTTGAGCTCCAGATATAAACTCATTACATACTTTGAGTGGTAATAGAGAATCAAGTATATGAAGAACCAGAGCGTCATCAATTGAAGTGATTCTTGTGAGATTAAGGTTTTTATTAATCTCGATGAGCAATTCAATGTGCTTGAGGAGTTGTCTTCTTTGGGTTTCAGTTGAATCGATTCCATAGGTAAGGAGAAGTTCCTTAAGTACATTCTCTTTTGAATCGAATAACGACTTCTCTGATTCAGACATTGCTTCTCCTGTGACAAAACTTCTTGTTACAAGAAGAATTGTCACAAAAAAAGAGGAAGGCGTAAACCTTCCTCATCAAATTAGTAAAGCTTGTTGAAAATTCTTAGCCGTTAATAGCTGTAACAACAACGCGACGATATGGATCATCGCCCTCAGAGTGTGTTGTAACTTCAAGATTATCTCGAAGTGCAATGTGAATAATACGACGCTCATAACCACTCATTGGAGCAAGAGAAACCTTACCAGTCTTCTTAGCACGAGCGGCAGCAGAGAGTGCCATCTCCTGAAGCTTATTGCGACGACGGCTCTTATAGCTTTCTACATCAACAGATACTGGATAGTGGAAGTGAAGCTTAGCGCTCATCAAAGATGAAAGAACCATCTGAAGAGCCTCAAGCGTATTGCCGTGACGACCAATAAGAATTGCAAGATCTCCACCGGTTACATCAAGAATGAGCTCGCCGTCTTCTCCATCGTACTCATCAATTGCACAGCTATTCTCGCCAAAGAACGAGAGAAGCTCTCTTAGATAGAAGACAGCGGTATCAGCAATCTTGTTCATCTCAGCATCAGTGAGCTGAATTCCAGCTTCAAAGTGCTCTCGAATTGAAGCAAACTCGTCTTGTGAATCAACGACAGGAGACTCATTAAGAGCGTTTGGCTCAGAAACGAAAGTCTCATCCTCCATGTCGTCCTCCAGTCAATATAAAAAGTTTAACTATTAATCTACTGTAACAAATAATGTAAACAAAAGTTATTTTGTTTAACCCCAGCTCTTAGGCCTTTTTGTGAGGGCGTGGTTTCTTCTCTTTTCTAACCACGTCTACCTCAATTGGCTTATTAGCCATCTGAGCCTCTGCCTTGAGCTTCTCTTTTTCCATAATGCGCTTGGTAATAAGCTGCTGCTGAGCAAGCTGCCAAATACCAGAAGTTACGTAGTAGAGAAGAACAGCTGCTGGCACAGTCCAACCAAACCAGAGCATCATGAGGGTCATCATGCCACCCATCATGTACTGCTGGGTACGCTGCTCGCCGGAGCTTGTGCGAGCGTTTACTGCCATGGAAAGGAAGGTAGTAAGGCCAAACAGAAGAACAAAAATTATGTAAGGGATAGCAGCAACAAGGCCATCAACAGCAAAAATGTCGGATGTTGAGCGCGCAATAGAAGGAAGAATGTTGTAGAAGCGGGAGTCTACTGGAACCATCTTTGCAACGGTAAAGAGTGCAATAAAGATAGGGGACTGTAAAAGCAGTGGTAGACAACCACCAAGAGGATTGAAGTTGATTTCAGCGTAAAGTTTACGCATCTCTTCATTCTGCCTTACAGGATCATCGGCATAGCGCTCCTGGATTTCTTTGAGCTTTGGCTGAACAACACTCATGCGAGCCATAGAGGCTGTCTGCTTGTTGGTCATTGGAACCAGGATAATACGGATGATGATGGTAAGCAGGATAACTGCCATACCCCAGTCTCCCGAGAATGATTGAAGTCCCGCTAAGACTGTGTATAGAAAGTTAACAATCCAATCCCACATATTTCCTCCGGTGCGTTCCTTTACGGAACGGGATCGTATCCTCCCTTATGAAAAGGGTGGCAGCGAGCAATACGCTTAAGAGCAAGCCAACTTCCCTTTTTAACACCATACTTTTGTATAGCTTGAACTGCATATTCAGAGCAAGTAGGTCTGTAGATACAGTGCGGCTTAAAAAGGGGAGAGATGTTTCTTTGATAGAAACGAATAGCACCTAGGAACAAGTTTGCGAGAAAAGAACCTTGTCTTTTCTCGCTCATTTGACCCCTGTCTTTCTTAACAGAGCATCCAAAGAAACGCTTATATCAGCAGGATTACTGCTGTGTGTATCTTTAGTCGCAAAGAGAATAATGCCGTATCCCTCAACAGGTAAACCGCTCTTTCGAGCTGCTTCGCGTAAAACGCGTTTACACCTGTTTCTAAATACGGCGTTACCTAGTCTTTTTGGAGCTACAAAGGCTACCTCGGAAGGATGTGCCTCAGTGGATGGTGCTACTCGTATACGAAGAACAGAACTTTGAGCCCTCTTCCCCGCAGAGAAGACCCTTTCAAACTCTGAACGAGATTTAATGGTCTTCACAGAAACATTCCTTAGACGGTGAGGCGCTTACGGCCCTTAAGGCGACGACGAGCGAGAACGGCACGACCATTCTTAGTTGCCATACGTGCACGGAAACCGTGGGTAGTTGCGCGCTTGCGCTTATTTGGCTGGTAGGTACGCTTCATAGCTATTTCCTCCCGAACGGGTACAGTATCGATTAAAAAGCCTACAGATTGTACTCGCGTTTATGGGTACCTGTCAAATTTTCTACGCAAATACCTCAACTTTTTCTCTTTTTTATTCAAAAAACTTAGCGAGAAAACCTTTCATCTTGAAAATTTCACTTGTGATACATGAAGAATTTTGTTGAAAGGAATATTTCTGTAAGCTGAAATATGTCCGTTAAATGCTACTATCATTCAGTACGTCTTTCACAAATATGTAAAGTTATCTACAGATGTTTAACACTTGTTGAAAACTTTCATTCACTGTGAAAGAAAACGAAAAGTTTTCTTCATTTGTTTAACAATTGTTGAAAAGGAGGTGTCATGGCAAGAGATTTCTTTCCTTTTGTTGAGGAAAATACCAACCAGGATGAAAAAGGCGCTGGTTCTGATAACTCTCTTACCGTCCGCTATGCTGCACGTATTGCAGTGTATGACGATAAAGCCGCAGCACCTCGCGTTGTTCTTGTAGAACCTAAAGATGTTCGTTCTTATCTTGACGAGATTGCAGCTACGGTTAACCAGCTTGCTCACGAGCAGGGTGGAAAAATTCCTTTTATGGTTATGCGCGAGATTGTGGAGAATTTCATTCATGCTCGCTTTGTAGCACCCACAATCTCAATTATGGACAACGGAAATACCATTAGGTTTTCAGATCAAGGGCCTGGTATTAAAGAGAAAAACCGAGCTCTTGAGTTTGGTACCTCTTCTGCAACGGAAGAAATGAAATCGTTTATTAGAGGCGTTGGTTTTGGTCTTCCTTATGCTCAGCAATATATGGTTGAGAAGGGTGGAAGCCTTACCCTTGAAGACAATATCTCTGGCGGCACAATTGTTACTTTATCAACACGCCGCTCTAAAGATGCTCATATTCAGACACTTCCAACTCAAGAAGAAGCTGAAGAATTGCCTGTTAATCAGAATCAGCAGGCAATTTCACATACCCCACAAGCAGTATCTCAACAGGTATCTGCACAACCAGCTGCACAACTTCCTAATCTGGTATTAACAGATCGAGCAAAACAAGTTCTTCAGTATCTCTCTGAACATGAATGGGTTGGAGCAACAGAACTCACTAGTGCCTTTGGTCTTTCTACACCAACCTGGTCAAGAGAATTAAAATCACTGGTAAACATAGGAATAATTGGAAAAGTTGGGCAAAAATATAAGCTCACCACTATTGGAGAAACCCTCCTTTCATAGAGTTTCTCAACATTATTCGCTGAAAGTTATCAACATTCCTCTATACTAGGTGTCCCAATTTTCAACATTTTGATTGGACACGTATGGATGCATCAATTGATTCAGACGCAGTAGCTCTGTGGCAAGACGCAATTGACCTTTTGGTTGAAGAGAATCAACCAGAGGCTTTTATCGCCATGTTAAGAACCTGCACTCCAATTAAAGTTGAAGATAATACGCTCTGTGCTGAGACTCCAATGCGCTTGGCTTATAACCGTATCCTTAAGAATCTGCCAATTGTTGAGAGATGTCTCTCGGCTGCGGCCTTTGAAGACATTATCTTAAGTCTTACGCTTACAAAGTCTTCTACTCCTGTTACAACTACTTCTACGATGACTCCTCAAGAGTTCAACGCTTGGAAGCAGAAAACCGCTCCTATACAGGCTGTTGTTCCAGAACAAATCCAAGATTTTGAATCCCAGGAACAAAGCCTTGAGGAACTAAAACAGCAGACCTTAAAGCGTCGTAAGAGTAATCCTCTTTATGAGGAGACGTCCTTCAATTCAAACCTCACGTTTGATCGCTTTGTTGTTGGTGATGAGAATGAGCTTGCTCATCAGCATGCTTTAAACGTTGCAAACGACGCAAAAGGCAAGGCAAACCCACTCTTTATTTACGGTGCAAGTGGACTTGGAAAAACTCACCTTCTGCGAGCCGTTCAAAACTACATCAACGCTGAAGATATCGAGCGCGTTTGTGTTTACAAAGACGCAGATGCCTTTGTTGATGATTATGTAAATGCAGTTCGTAAGAATGCCTCAGGAAACGCTGCAACAGAGCTAAGTAATAACTACCAAAATATTGATGTACTTATCATCGATGATGTCCAAAAACTTGCTGGTAAAGCAGGTACCATTAACTTCTTCTTCAATATTTTTAACTCTCTTATTGATAGAGGAAAACAGATTATTCTTGCCGCCGATAGAACACCAGCTCAGCTTGGTATGGGTTCTGACGGTTTTGATGATCGTATTACTTCTCGCATGAGTGGTGGCATTGTTATTGGCATTGAGTCTCCAAGTTATGAGATGAAGCTCAATCTTATTCACGTCTTCTGTGACCGAGCTTTTAAAGAAAGAAATTCTTCTCTTTCTGCAGACGATTTGCCAGAGGACATCCGTCGTTACATGGCTGACAAGGCTGGTCAAAGTATTAGAACGCTTGAGGGCTTCTGTAATCGTTGCGTCACCGGACAAATTAAAGCAAAAGAGTCCGGTAAAAACATTAAGCAAGAAGAGATTGATAAGATTGCAGATACTCTCTGGCGTCGCGTTTCAAAGACCGTAAATATCGAGAAGGTCCAAGAAGTCGTAGAAAACGTCTATGGCATTAGTCATCGCGATATTGTTGGCAACAAGAGAAATAAAGAAATTGCAGAACCGCGCCATGTTGCAATTTATCTTGCTCACGATCTTTGCCAATACACACTGGTAAATATTGGTAAGCATTTTGGTGGAAGAAAACACGCGACAATTTTGCACAGTATTGAGGTAATTGAAGAGAGAATCAAAGAAGACAAAAGCTTCTATGATCAAATTTCTCAACTCAAGAAGACTATCCTTGAACAAAGTTAGTGTTTAAAACCTGTTCGTAAGATGTCAATTGGTGAAGAGAAGTAATGGTTTGTTGTTGAGAGTTTAAGAGAGGGAGTTTTACTTTGTTTATGAATGTCAAAAATAAGCAAACAAATCTGACCTCTAGAAACATATTTCTACCTCTAGAAATGTAAAGCTTTCTTCTTTTCAACATAGCTTATTATTACTACGATATTTTTATTCTTATCTAAGAAATAATAGAAAGGGTCGTCATGAAATTTACCGTAAGTCAATCCGCTCTCCAGACGGCGCTTGATATTGTTTCTAAGGGTATTGGTTCTAATACAACACTTCCAATTCTCTCCGGTATTTATCTCAAAGCTTTTAATGGCATGCTTGAGCTACAGTCCAGTGATTTAACTATCTCTATTAAGCATCAGATTGCAGCAAACGTAGAAGAAGAAGGAGAGACAGTTGTTTCTGGAAAGGTTATCCAGAACATTGTTAAAAATCTTCCTGATGCAGCAATTACTTTTGAAGGTGGAGACCGTACACTTTCTGTAACTTGTCAGCGTTCATCTTTTAGACTTAATACTCTTTCTGCTCACGATTGGGCACAGTTCCCAGAGTTTGATCTTGAGAAAACCTGTGAACTTCCAAGCCAACTTCTATCAACTATGGTTGATAAAGTCTATCGTGTAACTTCAAAGGAAGCTTCTCGTCCAATTCTTCAGGGAATTTCTCTCACTGTTGAAGACAATACTATTCGCCTTGTTGCAACTGACTCATTCCGTCTTGCTGTTTGTGATTCCAATACAGATACGCCAGCAGGTGAATCTTTTAGTGCAATTATTTCTGGTGAAGTTTTCCACGACGTTCTCTCAATGCGTAGCATGACTGAGAAGGTTTTAATTGGTACTACAGACAACCAGGTAGTTTTCCAGTTTGGAAACACCACTCACATTTCTCGTAAGATTGAAGGTCATTTCCCAGATTATAAGCAGCTGCTTCCAACGTCTTGTACTGCATCTGTTGATATTAATGTTGAGGATTTCTCTGCAGCTCTCAAGCGCGTCTCTGTTATTGCTCTGGCAAATCCATCAGTACGTTTTGATGTTGATGCTGACGGAAAAGAAGTTAAACTGTCTGCTTCTTCACCAGATCAAGGTGAATCTTCTGAGCACATTGAGGCTCAAATTGAAGGAGACTCTCTTTCAATCGCTTTGAACTACCACTACGTCTTTGATTGTGTAAATGCTGCTCCTTCCAAGGACCTTTTGCGTTTTGAGCTCCAGGGTCCTTCTCAGCCAGCAATCTTTAAATCAAATGGTAAGGTCAACTATTTGTATCTTCTGATGCCTGTTCGCCTCTAATTTGATAGGGGTTGTGTGGGACTTAAAGTTGAACATGTTTCACTGTATAACTTTCGTTGTTTTACTTCGAAAGAAATAGATTTATCTGCGCAAACTACTATCTTTGTAGGAAAAAACGCCGCAGGTAAGACAAATACTGTCGAGGCATTACAACTCCTTACCGCTGGATATTCTTTTAGAAAACCAACGCCTTCACAGCTCCTTCTTACAGGTACTTCTGAAGCAAAGATAGAAATTTCTCTTACAGGAGATGGAAGAAAGCTAGAAAATACCTGCACCATCACAGAACGCCGTCGCCAATTTTCAAAGAATGGCAAGAAATGCCAGGCTGCAGATATTTCTGGTACGTTGATGTCGGTCCTTTTTAATCCTGACGATCTTTCAATGATTAAAGGCGGTGCATCATATCGCCGAGAAGAATTCGATGACTTTGGTCGCCAGGCAAATAAGAGCTACTTCAAGGTTTTCTCGGTATATACCAAAACAGTTGAGCAAAGAAATAAGCTGCTTAAATCTGATTGGCCTGACAATAATTTGCTTGATGCATGGGATCTTTCGCTTGCAAGGGGAGGAGCAACGCTTCTTCATGCGCGCATTCATTTGTTTGAGCGCCTGGCAAAGAAAACATGCGAGATTTACCAGGAACTTTCTGGCGGAGAGCACCTGGAGATGAACTATATTTCTTCAATTGGAGAGGTTTCTCTTGAAGCCTCTAGAGAAGAAATTACTGATCAGTTTTTACAGGCTTTAAACGAAGCGCGCGCAGATGATATCCGTCGTCAACAAAGCACTAAAGGTCCTCACCGAGATGATGCTGAGTTTTTGATTGAAGGTAAAGACGCTAGAAATTTTGGGTCGCAGGGCCAGATCAGAACGGTGGTCTTAGCACTTAAAATGGCAGAAGTTTTACTCTCAGAAGAAATACTTGGCGAGAAACCCCTGTTGCTTTTAGATGATGTGATGAGTGAGTTGGATGAAGATCGCAGAAAAGCCATTATGGAATTTGCATTCCATGACATCCAAACCATAATTACAACTACCAACCTTGGTTATTTCTCTGAAGAGATCTTAGAGAAAGCGCAGATAGTTAGGTTTAGCGATGAATAATCAACAAGAAATGCCTGCGCGTGGTGGTAATGAAAACGCAAAAGATTTAATGAGCGCTCTGCTTGGAACCTTCAGAGATTCTAAGAGTATGTCTAAAAATCGTCGCGCTTATCTTGCATGGGTTGAGTCAAATGGTGAAAGAGAAGTAGAACACACAACCGGCGTATTTGTTAGAGAAATTGCTGGTAGAGAATATCCTGTACTTACCGTTTATGTAGACAATCGTATGTGCATGATTGATTTTCTTGCACAAAGAGAAATTTATAGAGCCAGGCTCTCAGAGCAAGGTCTGGAGTTCTCAGACCTTGAATTTAAGCTGGACAAATACAATAGACATGCTGGTAAAGAAGATGCCTCTTCAGAAAAGCAAGTACAGGGCCAAAAAGAAGAGAAAAAAGTTCTTCCAGAACTCACTACAGAAGAAAAATCACAAATTTCTGAGTTAGTTTCTGGTCTTTCTGAGCCACTCAAGTCAACGGCTTATAAAGCGATTGAAGCAAGTTTTAGACAAAAAAAGAGTCTTTAGTCTAATCTGTCACTAATCTGTCCTTAAATCTCTTTACAGAGCCTCTCAGATACCAAATATTGCTGTTTAAACAATGAAATTTCTCTGTGCCGAGTTGATTTTGGCGATTTCATAGTAAAATATTTACATCATTCCGCTCACAATTGAAGAGAGGACTTACGTGGCAAAAGAAAATAAGTATGACGGTACAGAGATTAAGATCCTTGAAGGCCTTGAGGCTGTTCGTAAGCGTCCAGGTATGTATATTGGTACAACTTCAGCTTCTGGTCTGCATCACCTTGTTTGGGAGATTGTAGATAACTCAGTCGATGAGGCAATGGCTGGTTATTGCTCCAAAATTAAGGTCACCGTCCATCCTGATAACTCGATTTCTGTTGAAGATAATGGTCGTGGTATTCCTGTAGACCTTCATCCCCAGAAAAAAATTCCAACTCTTGAGGTTGTTCTTACTATCCTTCACGCAGGTGGTAAGTTTGATAACAATGCTTATAAAGTCTCCGGTGGTCTTCACGGCGTTGGTGTTTCTGTTGTAAACGCTCTTTCAAAGAAACTTGTTGCACAGGTTAAGCGCGATGGCAAAATCTACGAGATGGTCTTTGAGCGCGGTAAAACTGTTCAGAAGATGAAGGAAATTGGCACCTCAAAATCCAACGGTACTACCATTACCTTCTGGCCAGACGACATGATCTTTGAGACCACTACGTATAACTTTGACACACTTCGTGACCGTCTCCAGGAAACCGCATTCCTTAACAAGAACCTTAAAATTACTCTTGTTGATGAGCGTGAGCTCACTCCTCGTCAGGTTGATTTCCAGTATGCTGGCGGCATCATCGATTTTGTTAAGTACCTTAATGACGAGAAAACCGTTTTACCAGGACTTTCTCGCCCTATCTATATTGAAGGTAAGTCAGACGCTGACGCCCCAATGTCTCAGATGGGTGAGGTAGAGGTTGCTATTCAGTGGAATACTGACTTCAGTGACAGAACTCTTTCTTTTGCAAACGACATTTTCACTGAGGAAGGCGGAATGCACCTCGAGGGCTTCCGTACTGCTCTTACTAAAGTAGTAAATGATTACGGCGCCAGGCAGGGAATTCTTAAAGAGAAAGACCCTAAGCTTGAGGGCGGCGATATTCGTGAGGGCTTAACTGCTGTTATTTCAGTTAAGCTGCCGGATCCTCAGTTTGAAGGACAGACAAAGGCAAAGCTTGGTAGTTCTTACATGAGAACTCTTACCAACAAGATTGTTACTCAGGGTCTCTCAGAGTACCTGGAAGAGCACCCAAATCAGGCAAAAGAGATTCTCAAGAAAGCATCTCAGGCTGCAAAAGGCCGTCTTGCTGCTCGTAAAGCTCGTGAAGCAACACGCCGTAAGGGACTTCTTGAGTCAGCCGCTCTTCCTGGAAAGCTTGCAGACTGCTCCGTTCGCGATGCAGAGATGACTGAGCTCTTCATCGTCGAGGGTGACTCCGCAGGTGGTTCTGCAAAGATGGCACGCGACCGTTCTATCCAGGCAGTTCTTCCACTTCGCGGAAAGATTTTGAATGTTGAGCGCGTACAGGCTCACCGCGCACTTTCTTCTGACACTATTACTTCGCTGATTACCGCTATTGGTACTGGTGTTGGAGATGAATTTAATATTGAAAAGGCACGTTATCACAAGATTGTCATCATGACCGATGCTGATGTTGACGGCTCTCACATTAGAATTCTTCTGCTTACCTTCTTCTATCGTTACATGAAGCCAATGATTGACGCAGGTTATATCTACGTTGCTCAGCCTCCTCTGTATCAGATTAAGCCAAAGGGTAAAAAGAACGGTAAATACATCTATACCGATGAAGAACTTGCTCTTGAGACAAAGAAGTTCGAGGACAACACCAAGTTCACTATTCAGCGTTATAAGGGTCTTGGTGAGATGGACCCAGAGCAGCTTTGGGCAACCACTATGGAGCCAAAGAACCGCATTCTTCTTAAGGTAACCATCGATGATGCTCTTGCCGCTGATCGCGCGGTCTCTGACCTTATGGGCAACCAGGTTGAGAAGCGTAAAGACTTTATCCAAACACATGCAAAAGACGTCCGCTTCCTGGACATTTAATGGTTTCTCGCTAAATCATTAGACAGAAAATGAAAGGGTAACTTGTGGCAGACGATAAAAATATGAATGACGATCTTTTTGATGCAGATGAGGATCAAGATCTTGATGCACAAAACGATATGGATGAAGAATACGAAGATGACGAGGTAGAAGAAGACTCTGACGAGTTTGACCCAGAGACTGGGGAAAATCTCATAACGGGAGAAACTTCACACATCATCTCTGATGAGGCTGGTACTCGTCTTGATCTCTCTGACATTCACGGTGGCACTCTTAAGCCAACCGACTTGTCCTCAGAGATGAAGACTTCCTTCCTTGAGTATTCTATGTCCGTTATTGTTGCTCGTGCACTTCCAGATGTTCGAGACGGTCTTAAGCCTGTTCACCGCCGTATTTTGTACGCAATGAGCGAGGCTGGCATTACGCCAAACCGTCCACATAAGAAGTCTGCATGGGCAGTCGGTGAAGTCATGGGTAAGTACCACCCACACGGTGACTCCGCTATTTATGACTCCATGGTCCGTATGTCTCAGGATTTCTCGATGAGACTTCCTCTGATTGATGGTCACGGAAACTTTGGTTCTATCGACGGCGATCCACCAGCAGCAATGCGTTATACCGAGGCACGTCTTACCAGAAGTGCTATGGAGATGCTGGCAGAGCTTAACAAGAACACCGTTGATCTTCAGTCAAACTATGATGAGTCTCTGACAGAGCCTGCAGTTCTTCCTGCTCGTTTCCCAAATCTTTTGGTTAACGGTTCTTCAGGTATTGCAGTTGGTATGGCTACCAACATTCCTCCTCACAACCTTGGTGAGGTAACTAACGCTGTTTGCATGATGATTGAGAACCCTGACGTTACCACTGAGGAGCTCATGACCGTTCTACCTGGTCCTGACTTCCCAACAGGCGGCATCATCATGGGCACTCAGGGCATCAAGGACGCCTACGAGACTGGCCGCGGTTCTATTACTGTCCGTGCAAAAGTTCACGTTGAGCAGGTCAAGAGTGGCCGCCAGCGTCTTGTTGTCACCGAGATTCCTTACCAGGTTAACAAAGGTCTTCTTCAGGAGAAGATTGCTCAGGCAGTCAACGAGAAGAAAATTGAAGGCATCTCTGACATGCGCGACGAGTCCAACCGTAAGGGCATGCGTATTGTTTTGGACCTCAAGCGCGATGCTGTTCCACAGGTTGTTCTGAATAACCTGTACAAGAAGACTCAGCTCCAATCCAACTTTGGCATCATTGACCTGGCCTTGGTTGATGGTGTTCCTCGTACCCTTTCTCTTCGCGAGATTCTTCGTCACTACATTGATCACCAGATTGATGTTGTACGCCGTCGTACTGAGTTTGACCTGGATAAGGCTCAGAAGCGCGTCCATATTTTGGAAGGCCTTCTGACCGCAGTTGATAACATCGATGAGATTGTCCACATCATCCGCAGCTCGCAGGATGATGCTGAGGCAAAGAAGCGCATGAACGAGCGTTTTGGCCTGGATGAGATTCAGGGCGAGGCAATCCTTCAGATGCGTCTGCGCCGCCTCACTGGTCTTGCTCGTCAGGATCTTGTTGACGAGATTTCCCAGCTCAGACTTGATATTGCCTACTACGAGGATCTTCTCGCTCATGAGGAAAAGATTCTGGCTGTTATTGCCGATGAGCTCCGAGAGATTTCCAACCGCTATGCTGACAAGCGTCGTACGCAAATCTCTGACCAGGACATTCAGAACCTGGACGTCGAGGATCTTATCGCTGAAGAGGATATGGTTGTTACCGTTACTCACGCAGGTTACGTAAAGCGCGTTCCTGTTGAAATTTATCGTTCTCAGAAGCGCGGAGGCAAGGGTGTTCAGGGTGTCTCACTCAAAGAGAACGATTTTGTTGAGAACCTCTTTGTTGCTTCTACCCACGATTACGTGCTGTTCTTTACCAACCTTGGTAAGGTGTATCGCCTCAAGGTCCACGAGCTTCCTGTTGGCAACAGAACCACTAAGGGTAGCGCCATCATCAACGTCATCGAGACGCTTGCAGAGGGCGAGAAGGTCAAGGCAGTTATTACTACCCGCGACTTCCCAGAAGACAACTATCTGATGTTTGCTACCAAGCAGGGTATGGTTAAGAAGACTGCAATGTCTGAGTACGACCGTACACGCAAGGACGGTCTCATTGCAATTAACCTCAAGGACGGCGACGAGCTGGTTAACGTCCGCCGCGTCCACCCAGGTGACAAGGTTGTTCTGTGCTCCTCTGACGGCAAGGCAATCCTGTTTGACGAGGTTGAGGCAAGAAGCATGGGCCGTGGCACCTCGGGCGTCCGTGGTATTACGCTCAAGGGTGACGCAACTATGCTTGGCATGGAGATTACCAATGGCAATGGCGACCTCTTTGTTATTACCGAGAAGGGCTACGGAAAGCGCACCGCAATTTCTGAGTACCCAGTCCACAAGCGTGGTGGCCAGGGCGTCTTTACCATCACAATGACGGAGAAGAAGGGTAACCTGGTTGCCTGCCGCGTTGTTGGTCCTCAGCACGAGATTATGATCATGTCCGAGGAGGGCGTTGTAATCCGCGTCAAGGCTGGCGATATCTCCAAGCTTGGCCGCTCTACTCAGGGCGTTAAGGTTATGAACCTCTATGGTACTGACGTTGTTTCTGCGGTTGCTCGTATGGTTGCCAACAAGAAGAAGGCTCCTAAGCACGCAGAAAACCAAGGTATGCTTGATCTAATGGCAGCAGGTGCTCGCGATGCTGATGAGGCAGAGTCTGTTGACCTCGGAGATGAAGAGGAAGTACTGGACGATTCACTGCTGGATGATGACGAATAAGCATTTCAGCTATACGTAATTTGAAGAGCTCAGGAGGTAATTCTCTTGAGCTCTTTTCGTTTACCGAGAAAAACAACACGCTAACGGTAATGATTTTTATATAAAAGATAAGTCAGTTGTTTAAAAGTAAACCCTAGAGCAGGACTTATGAGAAATCCTCAGGTGAGACATCCTCAATAAACTGACGGAACTCCTCAAGCTCTTGAGCCTGAACGTCCTTCTCGACATCAGTAAAGTCTGGAGCAGCAGCAATTTCCAGAACGCTCTCATCCGCAAAGATGGGAGCGTTTGTTCTTACTGCCAGCGCAATTGCGTCTGACGGACGAGCATCCACGTAGATATGCTCTCCCTCTTTAGAGATGAGCTCAATTTGCGAGAAGAACGTGGTGCCGCGGACGCCTACAATGCGCACACTTTTAATGTCTGCGTCCAGAGAATCAAGAACGGAGCGGAGAAGGTCATGCGTTAGAGGCCTCTCGGTAGACTCTTGATCTATGCCAAGACTAATAGCAGATGCCTCAATGTTGCCAATCTTGATAGGAAGGCTTAAGGAAGAGACGCCGCGTGGATCATGAAGACGCAGGACAATAACGGAAGAGATTGGTCCTCCTCCGACAACAACCGTCTGTATGTCCATGCGCTTTAGTGACACAAATACTCCAAATAGCACGCTATTTATCAATCTTTGGGCAGATAGTCTACGACTCTCTGTTCTGCTTTCATACCCAATTTCAAGAAACTTTAAAACAAAACAAAAAAAGTGTTGACCTACGAGAAGTATGGAGGTATTATTTTTCCCTGCGTTGGGCCTGTAGCTCAGTTGGTCAGAGCGTCCGGCTGATAACCGGGAGGTCACAAGTTCAAACCTTGTCAGGCCCACCACTTTATGTGACAATAGTCACCCCAACGTTAGCCGAGTCGCCGTTGGGGTGATTATTAAAACCTTCTGGGCCCAACCAGAAGTCAGTACGGGGAATTAGCTCAGCTGGGAGAGCGCGGGCTTTGCAAGCCTGAGGTCAGGGGTTCGATCCCCCTATTCTCCACCAAATGTTCAAGGCCAGGAATAAGTTCCTGGCCTTTTTGCTAGTTATTTTCCAAAATAGAACTCATAAAAGACGCGGTTGCGGCATAAATCATACCGACGACCGTTATTTTTGCC
>CAUTGQ010000004.1:0-24862 GCA_963538075.1 uncultured Atopobiaceae bacterium | reverse complement strand
CCAAGTCTGAGTGGTTTTGCCGGTTTTTCTCGCCATGTCTGAGTAAATTTACTCAGACATGATGCAGCTTTCAGGCTCAAAATTTAGAGCCGAAGCGCCTATCTTTCACGCGCCTGATTTCATCAAAGAATCTGTAATTTTTGCCTAAAAGTGTAAAAGAATCTGTGGATTTGCCTGTTTTTGTTAAAGAATCTGTACCTCAAATACAGATTCTTTGCACTTTTCAGGCGCGCGATGACGAGAAACCCGCATTGCCGAGAGGTGCGCCTGGCGAGAAACCCGTGCGCTCGCAAACCGCCCTCAGCGGCGCGCAATCTAGCAGGTCGTTCCGCTTTCGGAATCCGCAAGATCAACGTCATTTGCAAGCGCCGCTTCCAGCGCAACCTGCAGTCCGCGAGTCATCATCTCCAGCGACATGCTTGGAACCTGGCGGGTCTTCTCGCCAGTGCCAGCCTTCTCGGCGGCATCAGCCTTCTCGACGGCGGCAGCGTTTTTCTCGGCAACCTGCTCCGTTGCAAACGGTACGTGCAGAAACGTACCGCGAGTCTCCGGGAATCTCGTGGCCAGCGCATGAAGGACCTGGTACATGACGTCGTTGCAGACGTACGTTCCCGCAGTGTACGAAACCGCCGCGGGGATCTCCGCCTGGTTCATGGCGACCACCATGGCGTTTACCGGCAGCGACGCAAAATACGCGTCGGGAGCGCCGTCGATGATGCGCTGCGAGAGCGGCTGCTTGCCCGCATTGTCGGGGATTCGCGCGTGAGCCCAGTTGATGCCCACAAACTCGGGCGTAATCTTGCTTCTTCCGCCCGCTTGGCCCACGCAAAGCACAATCTCGGGACGCTCCGCTTCAAGCGCGTCGATAACCTTCTGAGCACCAGCGCCAAACTCAACAGGTACGTGCATTTTTATCACCTGGACACCGCCAATAGTCTCGGGTAGCGCCTTCACGGCCTCCCAAGCTGGATTGATTTTCTCGCCACCAAAAGGCTCAAATCCGGTAACCAGAATCTTCTTCATTTTGCCTCCGCACCTCAGCTGAACGCCGCATGTCCCGCACGCCGCCCACCCCTCGCCGATCGCTGCACGTCACGCGCGCCGCCGCTAGGCTGCCAACCGCGAGCTCAGTTCACGCTGGTCGAACCTGTCATTTTCCCTTACCATCATAAACGTACACTTCTCAAACGGAAGGAAATTCGATGCACGGTAACAAAATTGTGCTTGTAGCGGGCCTGGGAAATCCTGGCGAGAAATACGCGCGCACCAGGCACAATGCTGGTTTTGCCGTCGTCGATACCCTTGCCGAGCGCCACGGCGTTTCGTACTGGAAAAGTGAGGCGGGCTGCCAGGTTGCGGAGATCACCCTTCCCGCAGCTCCCGGAGCCGCATCTAGCGAGAAACGCCATCTACTCCTGGCCAAACCCCAGGACTTCATGAATACCAGCGGTGGTCCCCTCTCCAAACTTGCTCGTGTACACCACCTTCAACCTACGCAAATCCTTGTTATTCACGACGAGGTTGACCTCGCAGAGGGCCAACTCAACTTCAAGGAAGGCGGCGGACTCAACTCGCATAACGGCCTGCGCTCTATCGCCGACAAGCTCCAGACCAGGGATTTTATGCGCCTGCAGTTTGGCATCGGTCGCCCTCCTGGAAAGATGCCGGTGGCAGACTATGTTCTGCGCGAGCTCAAGGGAAACAACCTGGAAGACTTTCTGGTCACCGCTCAGGCGGCCGCAGATCAGGTGGAGCAGCTCCTCCGCAGCTAGCGGTCACCGCGCTCCTCCGCAGCTAGCCATCCTCGCGCGTCACAGCTCCTCCGCAGCTAGCAATCGCCGCACTTCGCCCCGTGCCGTCGCCGCGTGCCGTCGCTCCGCAAGCCCACCGAACTTCTCGCCTTCCGCAGCTAGCAGGCAAAACAAGCTACGAAATATTTATGCTCATTCATGAATTACTCATGTCTTGAATCATGCGCAAATAGTACAATAGATATGTTGTTTGCGAATACGGGTTACCCAGACTCGTATGCGTGAGATGCATGCGTCACCTGTCACTGTCTTCTCGCCAGAAGGCACACTGTAGTGCGGCGCGTCAACTCACTCGCAGTTTTGTTGTGTTAGGAGAGGAGTACCGCTGAATGTATAAGATCCTCGAAAAGACTCAGTTCTCCGAGAAGGTCTTCAAGTTCCGCATCGAGGCACCACAGATGGCCAAGCATGCACATGCTGGTCAGTTCCTGATGGTCCGCGCAAATGAGTGTGGCGAGCGCGTTCCATTTACCTTTGCGGATTGGAATCCTGAGGAGGGTTGGGTCGAGTTTATCTTCATGGTAATCGGCAAAACCACCAGAATGCTTTCTACCTACGAGGTTGGTGATTTCCTGCAGGACGTCACTGGTCCTCTGGGTGAGCCTACCGAGATGGGCGAGGGCAAATGGGCAGTTATCGGTGGCGGCGTTGGCCTGGCTATCGCCTTCCCTGTTGCTCGTCAGCTCGTAGCAGCTGGCCGCGAGGTCCACGCAATCATGGGCGCTCGTACCAAAGAGCTGCTGCTGCTTGAGGATCAGTTCCGTTCCATTCTGGACGACGATCACATCCACATCACCACAGACGACGGTTCTCTTGGCGAGAAGGGCGTTGTAACTGCACCTCTCGAGCGTCTTCTGCAGGACAAGCAGGTCGACCGCGTATTCTGCGTTGGCCCAGTTCCTATGATGAAGTTCTCCACTCTCACTGCCGAGAAGTACGACACACCTATCATCGCTTCCCTGAACCCAATCATGGTCGACGGCACTGGTATGTGCGGTTGCTGCCGTGTTGAGGTTGGCGGCGAGACCAAGTTTGCTTGTGTTGACGGTCCTGACTTTGACGCAACCAAGGTTGACTGGAACGACCTTCGCGCACGTCAGGCAGCCTACCTCACCGAGGAAGGCCAGTCCATCAAGGCTTACGAGGAGACGAGGTGCGCATGCCACAAGTAAACGGTCGCTACATTCCAAACGTCAAGGCACCTCGTACAGCTGACAACGAAGAGCCAGCTACAGAGCGCGCACAAGACTTCCGCCCTGTCGACAAGGGTTTCACTAAAGAGATGGCAATTGCAGAGGCAAACCGCTGCCTGGATTGTAAGAATCCACTGTGCGTTCAGGGCTGCCCTGTAAACATCAACATTCCTCGCTTCATCGAGGCAATCCGTGCAGAGGAGTTTGGTCGCGGTCTTGACATCATCCGTGAGTCCTCCATGCTTCCTGCAGTTTGTGGTCGTGTTTGCCCACAGGAGAACCAGTGCGAGGGCGTCTGCATCATGGGTAAGCGCAGCGAACCAGTTGCTATTGGTCAGCTTGAGCGCTTCCTTGGCGACCAGCCTGAGCTTGCTTCCAAGCCAGCTATCGCTCCAAAGAATGGCAAGAAGGTTGCAGTTGTAGGCTCCGGTCCTTCCGGTATTGCTTGCGCTGGCGAGCTTGCTCGTAATGGCTTTGACGTTACCGTCTTTGAGGCATTCTTCACCGGCGGCGGCGTTCTGGTTTACGGTATTCCTGAGTTCCGTCTTCCAAAGGCTGTTGTTAAGCGCGAGATTGACGGCCTTCAGGAGCTGGGCGTTAAGTTTGAGTTCAACTCTGTTGTCGGTCGTATCACCGATGCAGAAGAGCTCTTTGAGCAGGGCTTTGACGCAATCTATATTGCTACAGGCGCAGGCCTTCCAAAGCTTCTCAACATCCCTGGCGAGAACCTGCCTAACGTCTTCTTTGCAAACGAGTACCTCACCCGCGTTAACCTTATGAAGGCTAACAACTTCCCTGAGTACGACACCCCAACCAAGCACGGCAAGAACGTCGTTGTCTTTGGTGGCGGCAACGTTGCTATGGACGCTGTTCGTACTGCTAAGCGCCTTGGTGCAGAGCGTGCAATCATCGCTTACCGTCGTACTGAGGACGAGATGCCTGCTCGTCGTGCAGAGCTGCACCACGCAAAGGCAGAGGGCGTTGAGGTTCTTCCTCTCGTCTCCCCTCTCGAGTTTGTCGCTGGCGAGGACGGCGCAGTTTGCGCAGTTCGCGTCCAGAAGATGGAGCTCGGCGAGCCTGACGCTGACGGACGTCGTCGTCCAGTACCTATCGAGGGTGCTATCGAGGACATTCCTTGCGACGTTGCAATTTCTGCAATCGGTACCAACGCTAACCCATTCGCAAAGATGATTGGCGACATCAAGCTCAACAAGTGGGGCTACATTGAGGCCGACGAAGAGGGCCGTACTTCCGATCCTCGCATCTGGGCTGGCGGCGACATCGTAACTGGTGCTGCAACCGTCATTCTGGCAATGGGCGCTGGTAAGGTAGCAGCTGCTTCCATCACCAAGCACCTCGGCTAGTCCGGCTTCGACTGCGTAGCCGCAGCTCACAGAGCCAGCTCGCACGGCTTCGGCTCACAGAACCAGCTAACATGCAACAAACAAAGGCCTGGTACCACACGGTATCAGGCCTTTTTCATGCCGCAATGCCCCGCAAGTCCCACGTACAAGCGCACGGGTTTCTCGCCAGATACACCGTAACGGCATGCGCGCCTGAAAAGTGCAAATATTCTGTATTTGAGGCACAGATTCTTTAACAAAATCAGGCAAATCCACAGATTCTTTTACATTTTTAGGCAGAAGTTACAGATTCTTTAAAGAAATCAGGCGCATGAAGATAGACTGTCTGTTCACAAATTTTGCGAGCCTGAAAACCTCACCATGTCTGAGTAAAACAACTCAGACATGGTGAGAAAAACCGGCAAATAGCTCAGACTTAGCGCGCTTTTCAGGCAAATCGTTCAGACTTGGCGAGAAAATCAGGCGCGCAGCAGGCTCACTCCGGGCTCGCACCGCCCACCTGGCGAGAACCCCGTCCACTAGCAGCGTTTCCGCACAAGAAACCCGGCATCCACACGAAATGGATACCGGGTAGAAATCACTTGCAACCTGTGTGCGCACACGTCGCTGACCTGCGGCGTTGCCGTCGTTACGCCCACACGCGCCACTGACCTGCGGCGTTGCCGTTGTATCTCTCGCATGTGGCTACGAGAGCAGAAACTCCCTGACGCGAGCGGCAATACCTTCGGCATCCAGGCCAAAGTGCGAAAGCAGCACGTCACCAGGAGCGGAGGTGCCAAAGGTACGCATGCCAGCAAAGCGCATTGGCGTGGGCAGCCGCTCAGCCAGAAGCTCGGCAACTGCAGCTCCAAGGCCTGTTGCCACGTTGTGCTCCTCAACGTATTGAGCTCCTACTATTGTTTTATCTCTACAAACCCGCTTGGAGTCATTTCAAATACGGCATCATACTTTGATTGTTGTGCAACATTGAGATGATGAGTTACCTCAATCATCGTAACTCCGCTTAGACTAAGCAGGTTATTCTCGACCTCAGTAGCCATGCGTGTGTCCAATGCAGACGTAGCTTCATCAACAAGCAGTAACTTCTTTCCATACAGTAAGGCTCGCGCAATAGCAATCCTCTGTCTTTCACCTCCGGAGAAGCGCTTTCCGTTCTCTTCCACTGGAGTGTCAAGTCCTTTTGGAAGAGCCGCAACTACCTCTGAGAGACCAGACTTTTTAATAACTTCACCGATTTGCTCACTCGAATACGAACTTCCCAGCGTAATGTTATTTTTTAGCGTATCGTCAAACAAATACACATTTTGGTGAATCATTGCCGGATCACATAAAATATCTTTTGAACCGTCAATCAGAATATCTCCACTCTGAGGTTTTATCTGGCCTGAAATCAGTTTTAAAAGCGTGCTCTTTCCACTCCCGCTTTTTCCGATAATCGCATACTTCCTCCCAGCCTTAAAGCACGCAGATATTTTAGACACTCCGGAAATTGAATCAGGATACTTATAGGTAACATTTTTTAACTCAATTTCATGCTCTACATCATAGTGCCGTTCCTTATTGTCAAACGGAGTTTCTTCATCGTCGCATATAACCGCCTTCAAAACCGGATAGGCCGCTTTAACTTTGCCAAGCAATGAAGCAAATGTTGAAGCGGGCGCGATTACCTGACCGGACAGCTGGGTCACAGCCACAACGCTACCAAGAGAAACAAATCCTTGCACTGCAAAAATACCCGTTATACCCATAATGATGAATTGAGATGAAACTGAGATTGCTGTAACAAACCCAGATATAAGAGATGTAACTTCAGATAAATGTGCCTTCTTACCTTCCAACTGCTGCGCAACCAGTAAGTGACGATTTGTAAAGTTGTTTTCTTTATGAAATGACCTGATGACATCAAATCCAAGCGATATATCACGAATCTGTCCGTTATACGACACCGTATTTTTTACGATCTCTTCTTGGCAATGAGTAAGTTGTTTTGTAAATACTCCGGGAATGATTGTTGGAATTGCCATAACAAGTATCGAAATAACTGCCACTATTGGATTTATATACAAAAGTAAGAGGCTTGCAATAGTAATTTCGCAGCACGAAGCAAATGCATCAAGCAGTCCGCCAAGCCAATCTTTTTCAATAGTATCCATATTCTGACTTAAAAGAGAAAAAAACTCAGCACTGTTTTCATTCATATTTACAGCATCTTTTCTCCGCAAATAAGCCTTCACGGCAGAGTTTCTCATCTTAATTACGGTGTCGCGAACCAGGCGGGCGCGCACATATCCCTGTAGTATAAGAAGGATACCGGTTGCTATAGCATATATACAGCACAAGCCTATAAATGCAAGTAACCGAGCAATATCTCCTGAAATAATGACTTCAGAAACCGTATTGAGAAGTGAGCTCAGTAAAAGAGCCACGCCGGCAACGACACAAGAACTTACAATTTGTACTAGTACAAAAATAATCACGTTTCGTTTGCCGACATTCTTTAAAAGATGCTTTATATTTTTCATTCCATTCCAATCGTAGAAAATCATCTAAATGACCATCACAAAATGATAGATACCTCTTTTAATAAATCTAAAAGAGGTATCTATCCCGCACTTTTAGTGCTTAACTACAATAACAATGATGGTCATATGTATCGCCTTCCCCTCTCTTTGATGAATACATCATCTCGAAAGAAGAGGAGGCTATCCATAACATCTCGTGACAATTCTTGTATTACCTCAAATGTTAAGTATCCATGCAAAGTATCAAAATAATAAGCATGGCACGTAAAAATTTTAACTTTTGGTAATGAAAAATGTAGGCTGCCTTGCTCACTGTCTCTGAGCGCTTAGACTTGGTTTTAAGCCCTAGGTTCAATTTTGAGTGCTTAGATTCTCTTCAACAAAAGCGCGCACCATTTCCGCATTATCATGTTGGCCAATAAGTTCCATATACGGAATAATCGTCTGCATTATTGAAAGCGCCTTGTCAGTATTTCCACTCCGGAATTCAGACCGACCAATCAAATAAAAAATCACCGGTAAAAGTATCTGCTCATGGCTTTCAATACTCAAATCTCTTGCCAGATACGCATGCTGAGCAGCTTCTTCAAACCTTCCCTCAAGATCCAAGCAGGAAGATATATTAACTTCAAGGTTGATGCGGACAATCGTAAAGTCATTGCTGCTCGATTGCTGATCGGAAAGGTTTTTTTCAAGTTCTTCTCCCACTCGAATAGCCTCAATACGAGCTTCCTTTTGCTGAAGTGCCACAACCATCAAACCGATTATTTCAGCTTCAATAGGAGATAAAAGTTCATGTCGAAAATCAGATAGGTCAATATGAGGCTTTGTAAGCTCCAAAGCCTCACGTAACTTGACGTATGAATCTTCAGGATTCTTGTTCTGCTTGAGTTGTGCGGCTGCCTGTATAAGTAAAACTGACTGCCGCTCCAATGCATGAGATGTATCATTTTCACTCAAGCCCTCCAGCAAGGATAGGCCTTGTTGGATTTTACCTGCTTCTATAAGCAGACTTGCTCGTCTTGTAATCTCATTAAAGCTACGTTGGCAATCACTTTGATAAAAAACGTCACAAAGTTGATAGGTACTCGCCCCAAGTCTGCTCAACAATGCGTCGAGAATTACCTTGGAGGGCATCTGGCGGCCATTTTCAATTCTTGAAAGAGAAACCGGGGAGCAAATACCCTCTGCAAGCTGCTCCTGCGTCAATCCCTTACTATGACGAAGAGAATAAATAGTCTCTCCTAAAGAGTTCCCTTTCAAATTTCATCCCGTCTTTAATCGCTTACACCATCAAAATATGACAAAGACTACGAGAGCAGAAACTCCCTAACGCGAGCGGCAATGCCCTCGGCGTCCAGGCCAAAGTGCGAAAGCAGCACGTCGCCAGGAGCAGAGGTGCCAAAGGTGCGCATACCAGCAAAGCGCATAGGTGTTGGTAGCTGCTCAGCCAGAAGCTCGGCAACTGCAGCTCCAAGACCTGTTGCCACGTTGTGCTCCTCAACAGTTACCACATGACGGGTCTTCTCGGCAGATGCCAAAATGACTTCCTCGTCCAAAGGCTTGATGGAGAACACGTCAATAACCTCGGCAGAGATCTTCTCCTCTGCCAGTAAATCTGCGGCAGCAAGTGCCTGAGCAACCTCAACACCGCAGGCAGCAATGGTAACATCGGTGCCTTCACGCAGGACGTTTGCAAAAGGCAGGCCACCTTTGAAGGAATCATCGTAGATGTCGGTAACCTTGTGACGACCCATGCGCACGTAGAAGGGACCATCGGCCTCAGCAGCTAGCCTGAGCGCCGCCTTAGTAGCGTTGTAATCTGCAGGAACAAGCACGCGCATCTGAGGGAGAGCGCGCATCATGCCAATGTCCTCAAGGGACTGGTGAGTGGCGCCGTCCTCTCCTACTGTAATGCCTGCGTGCGTAGGACAAATCTTCACGTTGAGGCCGGAGTCGCAGACGGTGTTTCTAATTTGATCGTAAGCGCGACCGGTTGCAAACACAGCAAACGAGCCGGTAAACACGGTGCGTCCCGTAAGTGCCAGTCCAGATGCAACGCCTACCATGTTCTGCTCGGCAATACCCACGTCAACCATGCGCTGTGGGAAGGCCTTCTGGAGGTCGGCAAGTTTAGTGGAGCCGGCAAGGTCTGCGTCAACAGCCACAATATCGTGGCCTTCGTTTACCAGCTCAACAAGAGTCTGACCATATGCCTCACGAGTTGCTCTAGACATTGGCAACCTCCTTACCTTCACCCTGAAGATCAATCAAAAGAAGCTCTCTTGCTGCATCAAGTTCTTCTCGCGCAAGGTCAGCCTGCTCGGCCGAAGGAGCGTTTCCATGCCAGGAAGCCTGATCCTCCATAAACGAGACGCCTTTGCCCTTGACGGTCTGGCAAATAACCACGGTAGGTGCGGTGTTTCCTGCCTCGCGACCATCTCGTGCGGCGAGAAGGGCCTGGCGCACCTCGGTGACCTCGTGACCGTTAACGCGCAGCACGTTCCAGCCAAAAGAACGGAACTTCTCGTCAATATCGCCAAGAGAGCACACGTCGGTTACGTGGCCGTCAATCTGCAGATTGTTGAGATCCACAATGGCAATGAGGTTATCCAGCTTCTGATGAGCTGCAAACATGCATGCCTCCCAGTTAGAACCCTCCTGCAGCTCGCCGTCGCCCAGAAGGACAAATACCTTCTTGGCGCGCTCGCCGCTTGCCAAAGCGTCCATAGAAAGTCCCAGAGCACATCCTGCAGCTACCGAGAGACCCTGTCCAAGAGAGCCAGAACAAACCTCAATACCAGGGCATGCGTGGCAGTCTGGATGACCCTGCAGACGGCTACCAAGCTGACGGAGGGTAACCATATCCTCATCATGAAGCCAGTCAAGCAGGTGGTACGCAGCGTACAGTACAGGAGCCACGTGACCCTTGGACAGGAAAAACCTATCCTCAGTGTGGTCCTCTGGGTTGTTGTGGTTGTACTTCATAACTCCCGAGAAGAACAGTGTAGCCACAATGTCTGCCGCACTGAGAGAGCCGCCGGGATGACCTGACTTGCTTTTCTCGAGCATGTCAATGACATCGCGCCTCAGCGTATTAGCTGCAAGCTTGAGCTCATCATCAGTGAGGTTGCGCTCGGGTAATGCAGATGTTCCCATTCTTATCCTCTCAAAACAGGTGCCTAAACGATGCCTAAACGGTGTATGAACAGGCACGTAAAACAAGTACGCCCAACCTAAGCTGGGCGTACCGCAATCATTATTTATTGCTGAGCCTTAACCTTTTCCCAGTCTGCCTCAAAAGACTTAAGACCGGCATCGGTCAGAGGGTGCTTCAGGCACTTCTTCAAAGCTCCAAATGGAACGGTTGCAATGTCAGCACCAAGCAGAGCCGCCTGAGTCACGTGGTTAGGCGTACGGACAGAAGCCGTAATAATCTCTACGGTGTGATCAACGTTTTTATCCCATGCATAGTTCTCAATGCACGAAACTACGGTTCCCAGCTGCTCAATACCGTCCTCACCAATATCATCAAAACGGCCGACAAATGGCGAAATGTAGCGAGCACCAGCGTTTGCCGCAAGAAGGGCTTGAGGTGCCGAGAAAATCAACGTCATATTGACGCGGATTCCCTCAGAAGCAAGCTGATGAGTAGCAGCAAGGCTCTCTGCACAAATAGGAAGCTTTACAACAATGTTTGGAGCGAGAGAAGCCAGGTGACGGCCTTCCTCAATCATTCCCTCAGTTGTAGTTGCTGTGGACTCAGCAGAAACAGGAAGACCTTCGCAAAGCTGTGCAATCTTAACCATATGAGACTCAAAGTCTGCCAGCTTGCCACCAATCTTTGCATACAGTGATGGGTTGGTGGTAACACCTGCCAGGCAGCCCCAGCTCAAAGCTTCAGAAATCTCATCGATATCTGCAGTGTCAATAAAGAACTTCATGTTAAATCCTTCCCTGTACAAACTTAAACGAGTTTGGAAACGTACGTCGTACTAAGAAAGAGCTCATCCACATTGTACAGATTCTTATGTACCGTCTGTGGCGAGAAACCCAAAACAAGTGCAAAAAGGCCGTTTACCCCTCAAACGCCTTATCAATTTTGCTGCGAACGTAGGTGGAAGCAAAGACAAGATCATCCTTCCAGTTCTCGTTGCCGGTGTACCACATCTCTGCAACAAAGCGTCTGACACCCTGAGGAACAAGCTGCGACAGAGCGCCCTCGTAGTCGGTAGTGCCCGTAGAGAATGGAATCTCGCGATACGCGCCAGCAACAGTCTCTTTAAGGTGAGCTGCAAAAATGTGACCTGCACCAAGAGCAATATCGTCAGCAACAGTGTTGCCGTAAATAAACGATGCATTAGTCAGGTTACCAGCGTCGGGATACACACCAAGATACGGGCTGTTAATAAGGCTTACATAGTGCATGGCCTTCTCGACCGTATCCATAAAAGGAGTCTCCATGGTCTCAAAGCCCATAACAATGCCCGCCTGAGCAGCCATTTCTACAGCCTTTGCCAGGTTTTCCTCAAAGTATTTGCGCGTATCCTCTGCGCCGTCCTCGTAGTACACGTCATAACCAGCAAGCTGGATAGTATGAAGTCCCAGGTCACCTGCAAGGTCAAGTGCCTTCTGCATAATCTCAAGGCCACGCTCACGAGTTGCCTGATCGCGGGAGCCAAAAGGATATTTACGGTGACCAGAAAGGCACATAGAGCCCAGGCGAACGCCAGAGTTTACCATTGCCTGACGAACTGCCGCACGCTCCTCACCAGTCCATTCAAGGCGAGAAAGACGAGCATCAGACTCATCAACGGAGATCTCAACATAATCAAAGCCAGACTCCCCTGCCACGCTGAGGCGCTCTTCCCAAGAAAGATCAGTTGGAGTGGCCTTCTCGTAAAGTCCTAGCTGATACTTGGACATATCTTCTCCTTTTAAAAACAGGCGGCCTTATACAAGACCGCCTGACTGAAACAGATTCTACTCACTGAACAGGCTTTAGTGATTACCCTGTCCATAGTAGGCATTTGGACCGTGCTTGCGCATGTAGTGCTTGTCCTGAAGGTACTGTGGTGCCTCCTGAACCTTAGGGTTATTGAGCTCGGTGAGTGTTGCCATCTTAGCAACCTCCTCGATAACTACTGCGTGATACACAGCAGCCATTGCGTCTTTACCCCAAGAGAAAGGACCGTGGTTGTGAAGGAGCGTTCCTGGAACAGCAATTGGGTCCAAGTTAGCAAAGCCCTCAACAATAACGTTTCCGGTCTCAAGCTCATAGGCGCTTTCTACCTCGTCCTTGGTAAGGCTGCGCACGCAAGGAATATCTCCGTAGAAATAGTCTGCGTGTGTGGTGCCATAGCAAGGAATAGAGCGTCCTGCCTGTGCCCAAGAAACAGCGTGGGTTGAGTGAGTGTGAACGATTCCGCCGATCTTATCGCCCCATGCACGATACAGGCATGCATGAGTTGGAGTATCGGAAGATGGGTTCATCTCACCCTCAACAACGTTGCCGTCAAGATCACAGACAACCAAGTTCTCAGGGCTGAGCTCCTCATAGGAAACGCCCGATGGCTTGATGACAAACAGACCACGCTCACGGTCAAGTCCAGAAGCATTACCCCAGGTGAAAACTACCAGGCCATGCTTTGGCAGGTCCATGTTTGCTTCATACACTTCATCACGAAGCTCTTTAAGCATCATAGAGACTGCTCCTTAGAGAACGCTACGGAATGGGACGTTTGGCTCGTGATCGAAGCAATCATGGAAGCCACGGTCGTGATGGTAAGCAAAGCGGTCCTTATCCTGTGGATAGGTGTAGTGGCCGCCGACCTCCCAGAAGAATGGGTGGAACTTGTAGTCAAGGCGGTCCTTACGCATTTCCCAAAGAACCTTGATCTCCTGGACGTCTGCCTGGAAGTTAGTCCAAACATCGTGGTGAATTGGGATAACAACCTTGGACTGAAGAGCCTCAGCCATGCGGAGCATATCGGTTGCTTCCATCTTGTCCTGGATGCCAATTGGGTTGCAGCCAAAAGCGCCAAAGCAGACGTCTACGCCGCCAAACTCCTGAGCGATGTCTTTACCGTGCTTAGCAAAGTAAATGGAGTAGTGAGAGTCGCCGGAGTGATAGATGTTTCCACCAGGGGTGACAAAGAGGTAGTTAACTGCCTTCTCGTCCATGTCCATTGGGCACTTGCCCCAGAGGTCTGGGCGGTTCTCAGAAGTATCAGTAGTGGTAACGATGATGGTGCGGTCAAAGGAATCGTATGCAACGATCTCCATGTCCTTAACCTTAACACGGTCGCCAGGCTTGACAACAATGCACTGCTCGCGTGGGACGCCCCAGCCAACCCAAATGTCAACTGCATCCTTAGGACCAATAAAGGGAACTGGAATCTCATTGCCATTCTCGTCAGTAGTAGTCATGTTGTTGTTTACAACGTGAGCTGCAAGCTCCTTGGACATGTGGTCCTGGTGAATGTGAGTTACTACAACTGCGTCAAGGTTCTTGATAGCAAATGGATCAATAACAAAGGGGACGTTACGCAGGTTTGGCTGCATCTTACGAACGCCAGCCATGTTTGCCATCTGGTGACCAGGCTTCATGAGGCCGTCACCGTGGGTGCGCTTACCGTTACCTGCCCAGAAGTCAACAGCAACGTTTGCTCCACCAGGAGTCTTAAACCAAATACCAACGCAGCCGAGCCACCACATCTCAACCTGGCCTGGCTCTACTACGGCATTGTCAATCTCTTCGTTGAGCCAAGTTCCCCACTCAGGGAAGGTGCTCATAATCCAACTGTCGCGTGTGACGTCTTTCAAATCTGCCATTACGCGCTCCTTTCTATAAAACAGAGGACTAGTACTTTGATGTATACGCAGATAATTGAGCGGCGCTCAGGACTTTGCTTGCATGCTCAGAAGCTCATCCTGAGCGCTCACTACAAAACGCAGCCCTACTCCACTACTTTGTAGAGAGCCAGCTGGTCTGTCTCACGATATGCAGCAACAATGTAATCGCTGCCGTCATGCCTATACACCATGCAGTTTGCTGGTCCGAGGTCGTGGTCGATAACGTCTACGGTGTACTCACCGTCAACGTATCTAACAAGCAACAGGTCGCGACCATCTTTACGGTTGCCAATGACTGCGCACTTCTCGCCATTAAGGTCTGCTGCCCAAAGCGCGTGAAGGAAGCTGCGCTTCTGTGGGTCGCACCAAACCTGCTCGTAGCGATCGCGAGTCTGGCCTTCGTGCCAAATTGCCAGCGTGTCACCGTGGAACTTGGAGAAAGTAAGAATCTCCAGCTTTCCGTCGCCGTCAAAATCCGTTGCAACAATATCGCTTGTTGGCTGGACCAGAAGGCAGGTGACATCCCAAGCACCCTCAGGGGTGGTTGGTGGCACATATCTAAACACGCCTGCAGCGGTTGAGATCAAAGCATACGATTTATCAGGTGCAGTCCAGAAACCGTGGTTCTGAACCTGATAGTTAGCAACACACGTCAGCTTAAGCTGGTTGTCTGCTGTGTACTGCTCAAGGTTGTTGCTTAGAGGAGCAGCCCAAACAGCACCTGGAGTGCGCCAATCGTCCTTGACGCCTGTCTCAGCTCCGCCCTTGATAGAGCAAGCAAGAACCCAAAGCTGACCGTCAGCAGCCTTTAGGATGCCAAAACGATGAACATATGGGAGGTCACAGAGAATCTGCTCAGACCAAGAACCGTCTGCCTGCTTGGTATAGGATGCAATTGCCGCGTCGTCTCCACCAAAGTTTGGCGAGAAGAACTTGCGAGTTGCGAGGAACTGATCTTTCCTGCCAGGGACCTGAGTAATGGTCATGACGCCGCCAGGGCCTGGAGCAACAGTCTCCAGAGGCTCACCATCAAGCGTAAAACGACGGATTGGACCGTCCTTCTCGACAGCAGCTAAAAAGCTTGGTGTGTCTTCTCCCTCAAACATGCCAAGTGCATAGCACTTAGGCATCTCGGCAAGAATTTTCTTCTCAAAAGTCATTAAAGTGCTCGATTCTTTAGAAACCTAAACTATGCGGAAAACTTCTCTGCAGCGCCGGTTTCCTTGAGCTTCTCTTCCATCTCTGCGTCAGAAAGAACGTTGCGCAGACCAATGACGGTAACGCCAGCCTTAGCAGCATCGTCGTACATGTTCAGGAAGTTAAGTGGTGCAAAAACAATATCGTACTGACGAGCAGAGCTTACGCCCTCAGACAGTGCGCAGTGGTGAATCTTGTCGACGCCCATGTTGAGCTTCTGAGTGACGCGCTCAGCGGTCATCTTCATCATCAGAGAGGTACCTGCACCGTTTGCACATGCGACCAAAATCTTTGCGTTCATGTTGACTCCTTCGATCAAACAAACTACTTACGGAACATTGTGTATGTACCCATTTGGGCGCTACGATGCTCGTATTTAAAGCAAATACTGCATCAAACAATGTGCCGAGTATTACTAATAACCCTGAGCAGATGGGGGTCTGCTCAGGGTAGGAAGAAAGAGGGCTACTTGCTTTCCGCACTAGCTGCGGCGGCCTTCTGTGCACGGATTTCCTTGCACTTCTGGTAATCCTCAACCTCCATGAAGTACGTGTCTTTGTTTGCACGGTACTGGAGCTGTGGGATTGCAATAAGAGCGACAACAACAATTGCGAGACCTGCGTAGGACAGGAACTTCATGAAGCCGGTCATGATTGGCCAGACAACTGCCCAGTCCCACATGCCAAGGTATCCACCGTATGCAGCCATGCCAACCCAGCCAGCGATAAGAGCTGAACCGAAGACCTGGAGAAGACCAGAGATGAAAGGCATGATAAGAACTGCGCGGAGGCCACCCTTGTTGTTTGCGTAAACGCCGATAGTAGCGTTATCGAAGAACAGTGGAACAAAGCCTGCGATAACAACAACTGGGGACTTCAGAAGCAGCAGAGCTGCGATTGCCAGGAACTGGCCAGCAGCACCCATGAGGAAGCCGAGAGTAACTGCGTTTGGAGAACCAAAGCCGTAGGTAACTGCGCAGTCAACGCCTGGGACGGAACCCTTGAGGAGCTTGTTAGAAATACCCTGGAAGGAGTTGGTGAGCTCAGTAACGAAGGTACGAACACCAAGCTGCAGGATGGAGAGGTAAACAGCAAACTGGAAGGAAGTGGTCATGATGTAGAAGAAGAAATCCTGACCTGGCTTCATGAACTTGTTCTCAAGCAGGAAGTCCTGGCCAAGAACAGCAAGGATGACACCAAAGAATGCTGTCATGAGAATTGCAGTTGCAACGAGGTTCTCGTTGAAGATCTTAAGGAAGCCTGGAAGCTCGATGTCCTCAATGCGCTTAGACTCCTTCTTGGAGTGCTTGGAGAGCCACTCGGAAGCCTTGGATGCGCAGTAGACACCAAACATCTGCTGGTGAGCAATGGTAAGGCCAGCGCCTTCAGTAAGGTCCTGGGTAGGTCCAATACAAAGGTTGGAACCAACTGCCCAGTAAAGGCCGAGAAGAACGGTCATAACTGCAAGGATGGTAACGTCGTTAAGCTGTGGGAAGCAGAAGAGGATAAGCCAAAATGCAGTTGCTGCCTGCTGAACCTGGACGTGACCAGTAGTAAAGATTGCGCGAAGCTTAGTCTGCTTCTTAAAAGCAACCAGAACGATGTTCAGAATGAAAGCGAAGAGCAGAAGAAGCATAACGGAGGAGAAGGAACGACCTGCGATAAATGCAGGAGCGTCAGCTGCCTCCATGCCTGCCTGTACTGCGTTCTGGCCAAAGTATGGGTCAATGACCATTGCAGAAAGGTTGAAGCGAGCCTGAAGTCCAACAAGAACTGGGCGGAATGCAGTTACCAGGCCGCCGGAACCAACCAGGAGGATCTGATAACCAATGACTGCCTTAAGGAAGCCAGCGAGTACGTCGTACCACTTCTTCTTAAGAAGAATGTAGCCGATAGCAACAATCAAACCGATGAAATAGGCTGGCTGAGTCAAGAAGTTGCTCGCAAACCATTTCCAAATACCAAGAACAATATCCATTGATACCCCTTTCAAAGGGTCCTACATACGTACCTTCTGCAGCCCACACTACAAAAGGAAATCCTCAATAACCTGCCCAGATGGGCACAAAAGCGCGAACGGCGCAAAGCGCGGGTGTCGCGGACGAGCGCCAACGACGCAAACGAGCGAGACCGGCGCGAACGACGCGCAGGCGCGACCGACGCGCGAAAAACGAGCCTACTCGGAGATAAGCTTGTCGATCTCCAAGAGCTCTTCTGGAGACTGAATATTCTTCAGACGCTCAAGGACCTCTTCATTCATAAGGACCTGAACGAGCATCTGCATATTCTTAAGGTGTGCTTCCTGATCGGTTGCGCTCAGAGTAAAGAAGGTCTTAACCTGCTTCTCATCGTCGCCATCCTCGAAGTTAACAGGAACATCAGCGTGCATAAATCCAATAGCAGTCTTGCCATTAGAGCCAATGCGAGCAGTAGAGTGTGGCATTGCAACGTTTGGAACGATAACAATGTAAGGACCATACTTCTTTACGCACTCGATAATGTCGTCTGCATACTCTGGATTGACTGTTCCGTCAGCCTCCAGTGGTTTGCAGCACTCTCTGATAGATTCTTCCCATGTCATAGGGGTCTTTACGAACGCATAATGCTTCTGCTCGTAAATATCGCGAAGTAGCATGCGATTCACTCCTCTCCAGTAGCCTGCTGTGAATCTTTCCTTGTGTTGGACTATAGCAAGACCACACAAGAACACGTCGCTTAATGACAAAAACTTGAATCTTCTGAACGCTTCAACAATTAGATAAATAATTTATATGACATTTGACTTGCCGTATAACAAATTTCCCTATTTGTTGAACGTTTAGAACGTTTTACCAATCGAATCGATAGTGTTAGTATAGCTAAAGTTGGAAGTTAAGCAATACTTATCTATACTCACTTTAGAGATTTACGTCATAAAAACCGTTGACCGTTAAAAAATATCCGTTTAAGTATTCAAAACGTTCATAGGATAAGGTAAGATACAGTGAGATTCGCTGAAATGCATCTACACAATTGTTCATGGACCGTTCAAAAGGTGCTATCAATTTGTACGATGTTTTTCACGGAACTGAATTAGTTAAATGTCTTATATAGTGTTCAGCAATATAAGGCTTTTAACTGTGGAAATAGCGTAATTCTGTCGCAGAAAACTGTTCTTTTGCACGTACTTCTCGCGAGCTTTCTACGATCTTCTCGCGAACTATTTGCAAGTAGTCGGGTTTCTCGCTAGGCATGTTACTTGAAAAGTTTGCAACTATTTCCGTAGGTTTATCAGCAGGTTGAGTTCTATTGGGGGATTCATGGCCACAAGTCGTTCATTTGTAGCATCGCGTAGAAGCTCTATTATGAGTCTTCTTGAACAATATCGCCAGGTTTCCGTCAGCGATCTTGCCGATAGGTTTGAAGTTTCTTCACTTACCATTCGCCGTGACCTCGATGAACTTGAAGCTCAGGGTCTCATTTCGCGAAGCTATGGCATGGCCACGCTGCTTGACCCACTCTCGACGGGACTCAGCTCTAACCAGGTAACTGCAAAGTTCAAGCTTGCCCAGGCCGCCGCCAAGCTGATTAAAGACGGCGACACGGTCTTCATTAACACCAGCTCAACCGCTATTAAAGTCCTGGAATTCATCACCGCCGAGAACATCACTGTGGTTACCAATAATGGTAGCGTGCTGGCGGCTGACTATCCCCCATCGATGACCGTTTTGGTTACGGGCGGAGAAGTTCGCCCAGCTAAGAAGTCTATGACCGGCGATTTTGCGCTTGCCTCTATCAACCAGATTCGCGCCGCGAAGTGTATCCTGGGGTGCTCGGGTATTTCTGCTGAGCGCGGCCTTACTACGCTGGTTTCAAACGAGATGCGCGTGAACTCGCTGATGCTTAAGCACTCTGAACAGCATATTGTCCTAGCCGACTCGAGCAAGCTGGGAGTTAACTCCAGCTTCCAGTACGGATCCCCATCCGATATTGACGTGCTTATGACGGACGAATCCGCGTCGATTTCGCAGGTAGCAGCCCTCGAAGCCGCCGGTGTTCGCAAGGTTGTACGCGTAAGCCTGTAGGATTGCCGCGGCGGTAGTTAGTTTTCGGCTGTTAGGGCTGTCGGAGCTGTCAGTTCTCTCGTCTCGCAAATCGCATATCAAAGTTTTAACTACCATGATCCAAAAATATTCATCCTCATGGATATTCATGAGGATGAATTCATCTGTATGCATAAATTTTTTAAGACCCTATTTTTGGCATTTTGAAAACACAGCAAAGTCACTTAATCTGCAAAAACACCCCTCAAAAGTCTCATTTTACGCAGATTATCATCATTTGCTGTGTTTTTTAGGGCTGTAAGTTATGTTTTTGGCTCTGTATATACAGATTATCTGACTTTGCTGTGGTCGGCCTTCTAAAAACGTGCAGATTATCCGACACAGGTGTGTTCTGCCAGCGTCAACGTCACCCAAACAAAAAGCCCCGCTAGTAAGCGGGGCCTTAAAGTGCAGTTTTGTCGCGCACCGGGCGTCTCGTGTCGCGCACCGGCGTCGCGCTCGTGGCACGCACCGTGCGTCGCGCTCGTGGCGCGCGCGTCGCGGACCAGAGAGCTTACTCCTCCTCGAGAGCAGCAGCAATCTCGTCGGTGATGTTCATGGTGCTGTAGACGTTCTGGACGTCATCGAGCTCGTCGAGCTTATCGATAAGGCGCTGAACCTTCTTTGCATCAGAAACGGAGACGTCAGTTGGGGTGGTTGGAACCATGGTGAGCTCGGAACCCTTGACCTCAATGCCCTGAGCCTCGAGGCCCTTCTGGACGTCCTGCATCTTGTCGTATGCAGTCCAAACGATCCACTGATCGCCAGCGTCCTCGTAATCGTTTCCGCCAGCCTCAGCAACTGCCATCATGAACTCGTCCTCGTCGACAGCGTTCTCGCGGTCAGCAACCTTCTTCTCCTCGGAGACAATAACCTTGTCAACTGCGATGGAACCCTTGCGCTCAAACTGGAACGCAACGGAACCAGCGGTACCAAGGTTGCCGCCGGAGTGGGTAAATGCGGAACGAACGTCTGCTGCGGTACGGTTCTTGTTATCGGTCAGGCAGTCAACGTAAACTGCGACGCCTGCAGGACCGTATCCCTCGTAAACGATCTCCTCGTAAACGGCAGCATCAGCGCCAGCGCCAAATGCCTTATCGATAGCGGCCTGAATCTTTGCGTTAGGCATGGAAACCATGCGTGCACGGGCAACAGCGGCAGACAAGCTAGCGTTGTTGTCCGGATTTGGGTCGCCACCCATCTTTGCTGCAACAGTGATGTTGCGGGAAAGCTTAGAGAACAGCGAGGAACGCTTAGCGTCGATAGCTGCTTTCTTGTGCTTGGTTGTGGCCCACTTAGAGTGTCCGGACATTGCACTCTCCTTCTTTAGAGGTTCGAAAACCTAATTATCACATTAGCCCTTATACGTTACACGAAATCAAGAAGCGAGAAAAGACTTATTTTGCAGATATGGAGACTAAACGCACTTCGATCCAACAACTCTCACTCCTACTCCACTAGCTCAACGTGAATAGACTCCGCGATCTTCTCGACCAGCGCAAAGTCGCCCAAGCCAGCGCTCATCGCAACGTTTCCGCCGGTAGCCATCGCGCGCGTCAGGGCCTTCTCGACAGCCGACGGATCCTCAAGCCAAATAGACATGAAGCTAGCCAGCGTAGAATCGCCCGCGCATGCCGTCGAAAGTACCTCTACCTGCGCGGCATTTGCGTGCCAGACGTGCTCGCTGTTGAAGAAGTACGCGCCCTCGCCACCAAGCGTGAGCAGGATATTCTTTGCGCCACGCTCGTGAATCTTGTGGAGGGCGAGAAGAACGTCGGCCTCGTTATGGACGTCGACACCAAAGATCTCTGCCACTTCTTCATCGTTTGGCTTAATGAGCAGTGGTTTTTTCTCGACAAGTTCTGCGAGGTGTTTATGAGAGATGTCCAGGACCAGCTCAGCGCCACGCTCATGGCAAAGGTCAAAGAGCTCGTCGTAGAAAGTTGGATCCATCTCAGGAGAAAGCGAACCAGAAACCACCAGCACGTCCAGGTCGGGAGCATTGCGCAGCAGCTCAAGCATCTCGTCCTGCTTGGAGCGAATAACGGGAGCGCCCGCATTAGGGAACTTGAGCTCGCCCTCGGGCGTCGTAACAAAAATGTTTACGCGGGTGATGCCGTCAATCCACACGGGCTTGACCGGGCAAACCTTAGATGCCTCTTCAACAATGTAGTTGCCCGAGAAGCCACCAAAAAAGCCCAGGATAGTGGAATCAACGCCGTAGTGAGCAAGCGTAAACGAGACGTTGAGGCCCTTGCCATTTGGCGTGTAAACGGCGTCGGTTGTGCGGTTGACGTGCGTATATGAAGGAACTCCCGAGTTGACGTTCATGTCGATAGCGGGGTTAGTGGTAAGTGTATAAATCATCAAAGCTCCCTCTGAAACAAATATGGACCCGACGTAATCGCCGAGTCCATATTTTACTTCGATTGTCTAAGCATATACCTGGTCATGAAGTGAATTCTCGGCATCGCTTAGAGCATGTTAAGCGTAAAGCTTAGTCCTCGACCAGCTTGTCGCCGTTCTTGCGGTACTCGTATGCCTTGAAAGCAACAAAGAGAATACCACCAACAACAGCGCCAATGAGAATGGCGAGAACCCACTTGAGGCCGCCATCGACAACGGGAAGAACCAGGAAACCACCGTGAGGAGCTGGGTCATGAACGCCAAAGAGCAGCGTCAGGATGGAGCCGATGGAAGAACCGATCATCATGATAGGCATGACAGGCCAAATGTTCTTGGTCATGAATGGAATAGCGCCCTCGGTAATGTGGGTGCAGCCAAGAACGAAGTTGACCAGACCAGCGTTGAAGTCGGACTTGGTGAAGTATTTCTTACCAACGACAACAGCAAAGGTGGTGATCAGTGGAGGAACAATACAAGCAGCAGAAACTGCAGCCATGAAGTTAGTACCAAACTCATAGGTTGGGGTACCAACACCAGCAGCAAGAGCCTCGGTCAGAAGTGCAGTACCGGTAACGTAAGCTGCCTTGTTGACTGGGCCGCCCATGTCAAATGCGGCCATGCAACCAATTGCAAGACCAAGGACAATTGGACCAGAAGCAGACAGACCGCGCAGGAAGTTCATCATGCCAGTGTTGATTGCTGCCATTGGACCAGAAATACCCAGCATAACCAGGCCAACAATGGTGGTGGAAAGCAGTGGGTACAGGAAGATTGCCTTCAGGCCATCAAGGTTCTTTGGAAGACCTGCAAGGAGCTTCTCAAGACCAACGATGACATAACCAGCAAGGAAGCCGCCAACAATACCGCCCAGGAAGCCAAAACCAACACCAGCGCCGCCAGCATCAATCATGCCAGTGGTAGGGTTGATTGGAAGGCCCTGGATAGCAATCATACCTGCAACAAAACCAGGAACAAGAGCAGGACGCTTACCGATAGACTCAGCAATGTAAGCAGAAAGAACTGGAACCATAAGTCCCATTGCAATGCCGCCGATAATCTTGAGCATGGCAGCAAAGCTGTTGTAGTCAGGTTGAGTGGAGCTGAAGGAAGTAATACCCCAGAGGAATGAAACAGCCGTCAGAACACCACCAGCAACAACAAAGACCAGCATGTGGCTAACGCCGTTCATGAGGTGCTTGTAGATGATGTGGCCTACAGACTCCTTCTCGATGGTGCTCGAGACTGGAGCGTCGTCTGCCTCTGCAAGCTCGCCCTCAGGCTGAGCAACAAGAGCACGGTCGATAAGACCCTCTGCATCCTTAATAGCTGCAGTAACACCAACATTTACCATTGGTTTTCCGGTAAAACGCTCGGCCTGAACGTCCTTATCGGCAGCAACAACTACTGCCTTAGCGTTCCTAATCTCAGATGCGGTGAGCTCATTCTCTACACCGACCTGGCCGTGCGTCTCAACCTTAATGGTAAGACCTTTAGCTGCGGCGGCCTTCTCAAGGGCCTCCTTAGCCATAAAGGTGTGCGCAATACCGGTTGGGCAACCAGTAGCAGCAACGATGTCATACTTTGACTCGTCAGCCACAGCACTCCCCTTTCATCCTAGTGCTCGGAATTGTTCCAAACACAACCAAAAAAGCTGCTCAATGTTAGCACTGAGCAGCTTCGATAACTACGTTTTTACATAAATTGTAACCGGAAAAATATGTTATTGAACGCACTTTCATTTAGCGCGGCGTATGTGTCAAAAACACTGATGTTTTTCTCGCCAGGTACTCAAACGTACCTACACTTTTCTGGGCGAGAAGAACGTGCACCAGAAACCTACTCCTACTCTGCGTTCTCCTGGCCAAAGCGTTCTTTTCTCAGACGCAGCGCCTCATATGCGCAACCATACATTGCAGCCTGATTGCCCAAGCTAGCAGCCTCAATACGAGCACCCTTACTTACTGGCAGAGCATACTGCTCAAAGCTCTCGCGAAGCTCAGTAGCAAATGTGGCAAACGAGCCCGCAACGCCACCGCCAATCAAAAACATAGCAGGATCAACCACACACGAAACCTGCGCCATAGCAAGTCCCAGGTAGTGGCACATCTTGTGAATAGCAAGGGTTGCGCACTCATCGCCCTGAGCATGAGCTCTAAACACAGACACGGTATCGGTCTCGTGCTCAATGTTTACGGGAACAACGCCGCGAGCAACACATTCCTCCAGGTACAGGCGGACAACTCCCTTAGCAGAAGCATACTGCTCCAAGCAGCCGTGACGACCGCAACCGCAGGTCAACGTCTCCTCTGGCTCAACAATAATGTGGCCAATCTCGCCGCCAGCGCCAAAAGCACCTGCAGCAAGCTTGCCGTCTACGACAACACCTGCGCCAACGCCGGTGCCCAGCGCAATCAGCACAAACGATGGCACGCCCACAGCAACGCCAGCCCACGCCTCGCCCAAAGCTGCAGCGTTAGCGTCGTTGACAAACGCGATGGTTGCGTTTGGCAGGCACATATTGATTGACTGCACCAATCCCTCAGGGTCAATGTCTACATTGGCGAGAAGACCAACGGTTCCGTCATCTGCAACAGGACCTGGAATATCCAAACCACACGCAATAACATCGTTGCGGCTTGCCTTTTGACCATGAACAATCAGCTTGATGGCATCGGTTACTGTCTGATAACCATCCTCGTTATCAAGTGAGGGCGTCTTGACCTTCTGCTCAGAAAGCAGCTCTCCTTCTGCAGAAAAAAGTCCCAGTTTGATGGTAGTTCCACCAACATCAATACCCAATACGTATTCCATGAAACCCCCTAGTTACCGCGCTTAAGTGCGCCTTCAACAAGCTGCGCAAGAACGTCTTCAACAGCGTATCCTGCAGCCTCAATAGCCATTGGAACAAGGGAGGTCTCGGTAAGTCCTGGGAACGTCTTCAAACCCATGACCAAAACGTAATGTCCATCCCAAATAAAGTCGATACGAGCAAGATCTCTGCAGCCGTACGCCGTAAACACCTCAAGAGCTGCGCGCTCAAGCGCCTCACGAGCCTCAGCTGGATCTGCGCCAAGAGCAGCCAGCGACTCAGGACGAACTGGGCAGAAGTGCTGAATACGCTCTGGATCAAGGCGGGCATCCGTATCGTAAATACCCTCGGTCACCGAAATCTCAACTGGTGGCAAGGTTTTCTCGCCATCTGCGTCAGAGAGCACGGTAACGCTTACCTCAACGCCATCAACCCACTGCTGGATAATGACGGAGTCGTCAAAACCAAGTGCGCCGAGAAGTGCTGGTCCAAGCTGGTCAGCACTATCAACCTTGGAAAGGCCCATAGCAGAGCCTCCGTGAACAGGCTTAACCGCTAGAGGGAAGCCAACGCCGCCACCAAGGCGCTCGGGAACCAGATCTAGAGCAGCTGCGGCTCCAAGAT
>CAUTGQ010000003.1:0-25255 GCA_963538075.1 uncultured Atopobiaceae bacterium | reverse complement strand
ATGATCGCATTCGCAATTGGCGCAATTTTCCTTGTACCAATTGGATGTGTTTTTGGCGAGCTCACTGCTGCTATTCCAATTTCTGGTGGCATCATTGAGTACGTCGATAGGACATTCGGCCGCCCAATGGGCTTTTTTACCGGCTGGATGCTTCTTCTGGGCAACGCTCCACTATGTCCTTGGGAGGCAATTGCTATTTCCACGCTTCTCACCGACCGTTTTGGTGCATTCCCTGTTCTTTCTTGGCTGAGGTCCGTTAAGCTCTACACCATTCTTGGTGCAGATGTTTACCTGTGGCCAACAGTTATCGCTCTTTGCTTTGCTATCCTGGTCATCTTCCTTAACTTCAAGGGCGCTGGCGCAGCAGCTAAGCTTTCGAGCTTCCTGACTAAGGCTCTGCTGACTGGTATGATCCTTGCAATGGTTATCTCCTTTGCAACCGGTTCTCCAAGCAACGGCCTCCCAATCTTCTCCCAGGCAACTGAGGTTGCAGGTGGTGAGGGAACAAAGGCTACCACCTTCTTTGGTGGCATCATTGCAGTTCTTGTTATGACTCCATTCTTCTACGCTGGCTTTGACACCATTCCACAGCAGGCAGAAGAGGCTTCTTCTGACCTTGACTGGAAGAAGTTTGGTATCATTCCTGCACTTGCACTTATGGCATCTGGTGTCTTCTATCTCATCTGCATCTATGCATTCGGAACTATGATTAACTGGCACGAGTTTGTTAAGTCTTCCGTTCCTGCACTTGCAGTTCTCGAGCGCATCAACCTGTTCTTCTACATTGCAATGCTCATCATTGCAACACTTGGACCTCTGGGCCCAATGAACTCCTTCTTTGGTGCTTCAACTCGTCTGATGCTTGCTCTTGGTCGTAAGAAGATGCTCCCAGAGGCATTCGCAAAGCTTGACCCTAAGTCCGGCGCACCTCTGACCGCAAACATGTTCATGGCTGGCCTGACCCTTGTTGGTCCATTCCTTGGTCGCAACATGCTCGTTCCTCTGACCAACGTTGCTTCTCTCGGCTTCATCTTTGCATGCACCATGGCTGGCGTTGCCTGCCTGCGCCTGCGTCAGACCGAGCCAGACCTGCCTCGTCCTTACAAGGTCAACGGTGGTATCGCAGGTATCATGGCTGCAATTCTTGCTGGTAGTATCATCATCGGCCTGATGGTTGTTCCTTTCAGCCCTGCAGCTCTGAAGCCAGTTGAGTGGATCATCACCATTTCTTGGATTGTCATTGGTATGGCCATCTTCATGATCTTTGGTCGTCAGTCTGAGAAGGCAGCAGCATAAGTTGCTTGCAAGCTCTAAAGGTTTCATCGGTACGTTGAACTAAGCACGTTATTTGTTTCTTTAGTTTGGATTTTTTTGCGCCCAAAAAGGGTGGGCGCAAAAAGATAGTAGTTATCATTTACTAGAGGGGGAAAGAAATGAGTAAGATTGCTTTTGTCGGCGGAAAGCTCGTTGACGGCACTGGCGCCGCTCCTGTTGAGGATTCTCTTGTCCTCGTAGACGACAAGAAGATCGCTTATGCTGGTCCTCGCACTGAGGTTCCAGAGGGCTATGAGGTCCGTGACATCCAGGGCCGCACCATTATGCCAGGTCTTATCGACACTCACCTGCACTTCTCCGGCAACCTGACCGACAACGATAACGACTGGGTTATCGAGTCCGTTGCTCAGAAGCAGGCATGCGCAGTCAAGCAGTCCTGGGACGCTCTCTCCCACGGTCTTACCACCGTCTGCGAGATTGGCCGCAATGGTATCGCAATTCGTGACCTCGTTAACATGGGCGTCATGGAGGGACCACGTATCTACGCTACCGGCCTTGGCTTCTGCCGCGTTGCTGGTCACGGTGACTGCCACCAGCTCCCACAGGAGATTTCCAAGAATGGTCACCCATGGGGCGATCAGGTAGACGGTCCTTGGGATCTTCGTAAGGCAGTTCGTCGTCGCCTTCGTGAGAACCCAGACGCAATCAAGATTTGGGCAACCGGTGGCGGTATTTGGCACTGGGACTCCGGTCGCGATCAGCACTACTGCTACGAGGAGATCAAGGCAGTTTGCGACGAGGCAGCAATGGTTGGCATTCCTGTTTGGTCACACTCCTACAACAGCTTCTCCGCAGCTTATGACTCCGTCCGTTGCGGCTGCGAGCAGATGATTCACGGCTTCGAGCTTGATGCAAAGACCATGGATCTTATGTGCGAGCAGGGCACCTTCTTCACTCCTACCATCGGCTTCCTGCCAACTTGGTACGGAACTTATCCACCAGAGTGGACTCCAGAGCTCGACGCATTTGCAGGCGACACTGTTGTTGAGAAGGGCCTCAACCGTACATACGAGAACCTCCGTGCTGCTAACGAGCGCGGCGTCACTCTCACCATCGGCTCCGACTCCTTCAGCTTCGTAACTCCTTACGGCTGGGTCACCATCGACGAGATGTATGACTTCGTTGAGAAGGCTGGCGTCACCGTTCTTGAGACCATCAAGGCTGCTACTCTTAACGGCGCAAAGATGGTTCACCACGAGGATGAGTTTGGCTCCCTCGAGGCTGGCAAGCTTGCTGACCTCCTGGTTGTCAAGGGCGACGTTGCTACCAACATCCGCGACCTTACCCCAGATAACATGGAAGTTATCATGAAGGAAGGCAGCGAGGTTATTCGCGGCACCTTCTAAGAGGTAAACCAATCCCTTCTGGAGCCCCTATGCAGTCTCTGCATAGGGGCTCTTTTTGTGTACAGGATGGCGAGAAACCCGTTGAGGGCTGCGACAACTCGTCGAAATACTCAGCAGATCTTTAGAACTTCTCGCCTTATCTGCACATCGTCTATCACAAGGCACTTTAGGGTACATATCAGAAGATTCATTGGGTCAGCGCAAAAGGCGCTGGCTTCTACCTACAGGAGGATTTTTGGCTAGAAAACGCATACATAAAGGAAACCGTCGTCAGGGGCGTGCAAAAGTCTCAAAGCGACCGTCGGCGTTGCTTACAGGCACGCTGAGCCTTTCTCGTCCAGGAGTTGCTACCGTAAGCACCCCTGAGGGTACGTATGCGCTGGCCAAGCACGGGATTCATGAGGCAATGCACGGAGACGAGGTCCAGGTTTCGCTGGTGTCTGCCAAGGGGAAGACTCCTCTGGCAAACGTGCGTTTTGTGCTTACGCGAGCTACTCAGACGTTTTTGGGTATCTACCACGACGCCGGTCCACTTGGCGCTGTGGTGCCGCTGGATAGTCGCATCCAGCGAGATTTCTTTGTGCTTCCCGAAGATCCTTCTGTGGGGCGTCATTACGTTTTTGAGGGCGACGTAGTTGTCGCGCGCATCACAGAATACCCAACGCGTAAAAGCGCTGCTGTAGTCACTATTGAACGCCGCGTGGGATCAGCCGAAGATCTGGACATGAACGTTGAGGCAACTATTGCTTCGTACGGTTTAGCAACGGAATTTCCTATCAAGGCGTTGAGACAAGCCGAGAAAATCTTCATTGACGCAGATAAAGCCCTTGCAGAAGACGCTTCAAGACACGATTTGCGAGAAGAGCTGTGCATCACCGTAGACCCCGCAGATGCTAAAGATTTTGATGACGCCGTTGGTGCGCGCAAGCTTGAGGACGGTAGCTTTGAGCTCTGGGTTCATATTGCAGATGTGGCTCACTATGTGAACTGGGATTCTCCCATTGACCTGGAAGCTCGCATGCGCACTTGCTCGGCATATTTAGTGGATCGCGTGCTGCCCATGTTGCCAGAAAAGCTCTGCAATGACGTGTGTTCTCTGCGACCAGCTGAAGATAGGCTGGCCATGTCGGTAAAGATGAAGCTGAGCAACTCAGGCAAGATTCTTGGCGCAACTGCTATGAATTCCGTCATTCGCTCACGAGCAAGGCTCAGCTACGACCAGGTAGATAGCTATCTGCAAGGAGATACTGCGGCACTTGACTCGGCCGTTTCTGCAGAAGACGCTGGCGCAATCAAAGAAATGATTGGCGTGCTCAATCAAATCCGTGCGCTTAGAGAAGAAATTCGCGAGAAACGCGGCTCAGTAGATTTTGAGAGCGTGGAAACGCGCGTAGTGCTTGACCAGGATAACAAGCCAGTTGGAGTCTCGGTGCGAGAGCGTACTCAGGCAACGGGGCTTATTGAGGAAGCAATGCTCGCGGCTAATGAGAGTGTTGCGCACATGCTCAGCCAGCACGACCTTGAGTCGGCATATCGAGTGCATGAGCAGCCTTCGCCAGAGTCGCTCAAGCTTGCGGTTACTCCGCTTGTAGCTATGGGAGCGCTTGAGCCAGACGTTGCGTCTCGTATTGCCCTTGGCGATCAGACTGCGTTGCAAGAAGCGCTGGAGTCAGTGCATGGCACACGTTATGCTCGCGTGGTAAATGCGCAGCTGCTCAGGGCCCAAAAACGAGCAATCTATTTGCCAACTAATCAGGGACACTTTGCTCTGGGAGCAGATGCGTACTGTCACTTTACCTCGCCAATTAGGCGCTATCCCGACGTGATAGTACATCGTACGTTAAAGCGTCTGCTTCGCGGTCAGACGGCGTCTCATGCAGAGTTGAGCGCACTCCCAGATATCTGTAACACCTGTTCTGAACAGGAGCGTAAGGCAGACGCAGCGGCTCGTGCGACGCAAAAGATCAAGCTAGCCGAGTACTATCAGAGCCGTCTGGGAGAAGAAACGTGGGGAACCATTGACGGCTGCGAGCGCTTTGGCCTGTTCATTACACTGGACGGTACCTACGCCGACGGGCTTCTCGCCGTGAGGGATTTGGGCCACGAATGGTACGTGTATGACCAGGAGACGCTGGCATTGATAGGCGAGTCAACAGGCAAAACGTATCGTATTGGTGGACGTGTGCGCGTGAAGATTTCTGGCGTAAATGTGGCTCGTGGTCAGATTGATTTGGCACTTGTGGAATAATATGCACGTAGATTACGTGCGGGTTTATGAAGCACCCGCACAGATAATTGCATGATTGATATTGAATGATAGGTGAGTAAGATGGCACTTTCGGCACTTTCAGATGAGCTGATGCGCGCTGAAGGCATGATGATGCAGGACCAGAATGAAGAGGCTCTTGAGCTGCTACTTCGTTTGGCTGAAGACGCTGAGGAATATGTGGACTGCAATTGTCAAACCACAGATGAGGTGCAGTATTTTGCGTTCCCCACGCTATTTGACCGCTTAGCGTATAGACGCGTGGAGAACGACCCTCGCAAGCTTGAGGACGTTCATGAGCCGTTTGATCGCCTGTACGGAGACCTTGCAATGGCTTACGTACGCACTGGCGATTACGAAAACGCCATGAATGCGCTGAAGACTGCCATTCGTTGGAACCCAATGAACTGCGGATTTAGACTTGATTTGGCTGACCTGTTTAAGATTGCAGGCGATATTCGTGAGCACATTGCTCTGACATTTGGCGTCTTTGAGCGTGCAAGCGAGGCAAGGCATCTGACCAGGGCGTTTTTGAACTTTGCTGCGTGGTTTGAAGCTCAGGGTAGGCTTGAGCAGGCTGCAGCATGTCTGAGAGCTGCTCGTCGCTTTGAGGTTAAAGATAGCACGCTTGAGGCCGCTCTTGACCAGGCTGCAGGCACCCCTAAAGACCCTGACGGTCTTACGGATGAAGAAGCAAACGACCTGCTTGAGGCAGAGGGCCTGCCAACAGGTGCTAACGCCGAGATTGCGGTTTGCCTGCTGATGTGTGCGCAGGATTGCGCTGCCATGGGCGACAGAGCTACCGCAACTGAGATGACCATTCGCGCTCGCGATCTTGTGGGCGAGCAGGCAGCTCTTACGCTTCTGCAGCTTGTCCGCGATGCCGCAATCTCCGAGGGCTTCACCGCAGGCGGCAATCCCGTATCTGCTGACGCGCCAGGCAATGCATCTGGCGAGAAAACCGATGCAGCTGAAACTTCAGACGGGGAAGGCAAGTAAGTATGGCCGAGACCCAGGGAAAACAGCAGGGTAAGAAGTCGATTGCACGCAATCGCTCTGCTCGCCACGAGTACGAGATTGGCGAGACCTTTGAGTGCGGCCTGGTGCTCACTGGCACCGAGGTCAAGAGCTTGCGCGAGCGTGGTTGTCAGCTGACCGATACGTTCTGCCTCATTCGCGACGGTGAGGCGTGGATTCACGGTATGCATCTGCATCCGTACACCAATGGCGGCGTGTGGAACGTGGATCCAGATAGAAAGCGCAAGCTGCTGCTTCACCGCAGGCAGATTGACTATCTTGACGGAAAGCTTCGCCAGAAAGGTTTGGCGCTGGTTCCGCTTGAGATCTACTTTGACGAGCATAACCGCGTCAAGTTACTAATTGCGCTTTCGCAGGGTAAAAAGCTCTACGACAAGCGAGCCTCCGCAGCTAAACGCGATTCTGATCGCGAGATTCAGCGTGCCCTTAAGGAGCGCAGCCGCTAGGAGTGCGTTGCTGCCGCACGCGAGCGTACCGCCGGAAGCGGCTGGCGCTCGGAGCGCGCCGAACTTCTCGCCAAAAAATTTCGTGCGAATTTTATGAGAATCATTCCTATTTTCGGAATAATGCTTTAGAATCACTCAAGATTTGTTACTATCTGCATGAGCACTTAACCGCGGATAAGGGCCACGGTTAGTTGCCATCCGCGTTAATTGCGCGAATAGAAGGAAAAGCGCGTAAGCGCTTGGAGAGAGGAATAAAAATGGCAGAGACTACTTACAAGTTTGTTTGCACCGTTTGTGGCTACGAGGTTGAGGTTGACACTCCAGAGCTTCCTGAGGACTATGTTTGCCCAGTTTGCGGCGTTGGTCCTGAGATGTTCGAGCTTGTTGAGGAGTAAACTCCCCACAAATTAGTCGGATAGGTTATCCGCGCAAGATTGCGCGTTGGTAACCTCTTTGATGATCACCCAAACAAAATCGTAAAAGCGATGTAGGATTTAACCTGCATCGCTTTTCGTATGCGCCTGCGTAATATGTGCCGTTGATGTACGCAATGTGGTTGGAGTAGTCTTGAAGCACGCGTTACAAATGTCAGATTCGGTGGAAGTTGCTGCATTTTTGGCCTTCTCGGGCGGAGTTATGGACGCCTATTCCTACCTGGTGCGCGGCGGTGTTTTTGCCAATGCTCAGACGGGAAATTTGCTGCTTTTGGGCGTAAATCTGACCAGCGGATCGTTTGAAAAGTGCCTCAAGTACGCTCTTCCAATTCTGGCATTTGCCATAGGTATTGCGCTCTCGTATGCCATTCGAGCTGTTGCGCGAGAAGAACATCTGCATTGGAGACAGCTGGCGGTTATCGTAGAGATTGCGCTCTTAAGCGTTGTTTCTCTGCTTCCAACAGACATGAACATGTTGGCAAACAGCCTGACGTCGCTTGCATGTGGCATTCAAGTCCAGGCGTTTAGAAAGTTACACGGCCACGCGTTTGCCACTACTATGTGCATTGGAAATCTTCGTAGTGGAACACAAGAAATAGCAGCTTATATGCACACGCATGAGCCCATCCATATTGAAACCTCGCTGCTCTACTTTGGAACTATTTTCTGCTTTGTAGCTGGTGCGGTAGTGGGTAACTTGCTTATTCCATTACTGGGCACTCACATGATTTGGCTTTCACCTGCGGCGCTTCTGGTGGTTATTCTGGTCATGTTTATTGATCGCGAGAAACAAGTTCTAGAAGCTCACGGTAAGTCCGCAAAGTAAGTCGCAAAACCCGCAAAGAAAGCCGTTCCCAAAATAGTCATATCTTTTTTGAAAGAATGGCAGTTCATGGGGTATACTCTCTACACTTTGAATTGCAGGCGGCGACACTCGCGCACGCAATTCAGGAACATTGAAAACTGCATGGTGGCAGTTTCTCTCATTATTGGGGGTGACTGGATTCGACAAGGTGAGTTTGCGGTGGGCAGCAAGCCGTGGTCTCCTCGCCACGTAAAACAGGGGTAACGTCAAATTGAATTGACAACACTCTTACTTTTGAGCCTCGTATGGCTCTCGCTGCTTAATTTAGTTCAGCGCGTCTAACTGGGATTTTCTCCTGTTCTCAGGGTGACGTCATTTTAGGGAGATGCTTGTAAGGACGTAGTTGGTATGCCTTACAAAAAGATTGAACCAACTGGAGCACCAAACGCCTGTTACTAAGTGTGCGGTACTTGAGATCTAATTAGTAACTGAGCTTGGAGACACCTGCCTAGGATTTGCTTTGGACCGGAGTTCGATTCTCCGCACCTCCACCATACATTCGTTACTCATGAATGGCGAGAAACCCTGCGATTCATGAGTACTTTCATTTATATGCAACGTTATGTTGCACATTTGCAATTAAGCCGCATTCCAATTTATTTGGGGTGCGGCTCTTTTGCTGTTTAGAAGTTTATTTTTACGCTGGCGTTTGTTTTTTACTCGTTCAGCGGAAAATTAAAGATTGCAGACGGTAGAGGGGTAATATTTAGTTAGCAAAATCTAACAAAAGTTAAAAGGCAAGTTCAGACATCATTTTCCTTAAGTAGAATCCGTCGGGTTAGTGGATTGTTTTTAAGTTGCATGCCGCTGTGGATTGAAAATAGAATCGAGGCAAAGTAATGTCAAAGAGCGCTTCAAAGTTTCAAAAAGTATTGATGTCCTGGGTATATCGCGGCAAAGAGATATTTAAGCCCCTCAATACAGGTGCCATCGATGAGCACGTGAGATGCGTGCGCGAGTATGTAGCTAACATTTTCTTCTACACCAAAGGCGACACTACCATCATGATTGACGCAGGATACAGCTATGATCGCCTGCAAGAAAAGATGGACTGGCTGGGAATTGACCCTAAAGAGATTCAGCACATTCTGATAACTCATCTGGACACTGATCACATTGGCGCAATTGAGGCGGACAGTGATCAGCTTTTCAGCCACGCACAGGTTTATATTGGCGATGTTGAAAATAGGTATTTAACAGGAGAAGTTCGTCGCCGTGTAATGAATGGCTGGTTCAAGCTACCAAAGGTAAACATTCCAAATAAAAAGACGCTTCTGCACGACGGGGAAGTGTTTGAAATTGATGGCATAAAAATTAAAGCAATTCTGGTTCCTGGTCATACCTGGGGACACGTGGTGTACCTGATTGATGATGAGTATTTATTCTCCGCAGATACCATTTGGTTTGGCGCTGACGGCGGTTATAGCTTTATCAATAAGCTTGCAGAAGACAATAAACTTGCTGTTCAATCGCTTGCAAAACTTGAGGGTATTCTGCGCCAGCGTGGACTTAACCCCAAGATTATCACTGGTCATACGGGTTGGGCAGATGACATCAATTTTGCCTTTGCCCATACTGACGAAGTTTGCAACGTCAACAAACCTGTCAAAGTTCACGACCCCAAGGCTCCTTACGACGCATATGATGAGCGTGACGATACTCGTGAAAGTGCAGTTAGCACGCCGCTTCTACCCTGTAATAGGTAATGCTGGAGCAACGGAAAACATACGATAATCGCACGTTAGGGCTCTGTCAGAAATGGCAGAGTCTTTTTTGAGGCTTTAGCCTGTTGAGTGCGGGAAGCGCGCAAAACATAAAACCTCCCATTTCTTATGTCCAAGAAAGGGGAGACAGTTCACGATGCGGGCCTGCGGCCGCCGTGGGGCTACGCCGTGGCGATTCGCGAGACGAGCGTGTTGGCCCACTCAATCGCCTCGCCGACGTCCTGGATGACCACCATGCCTTCGGCGAGCGCCTGGTACTGCTCATCCCACCCCTCGCGAGCCTCGACCGTCGGCGGCCAGGCCTGCCTCTGCCTGTAGGCAAAGAGCCTCTCGCACGTGCGCTTCGTCGCAGCGAGGTCTATGTCGCTGTTCGAGAACATGACCTGTAGGTCGACGAGGTCGCGCACCCTGTCGCCCGTCCCGGTGACGGCGTGCAGCTTCTGGGCCACCTGGTGCTCCAGCGTCATGAGTGGCGCCCTCCCCGGGCTGGGGAGGCCGAGCGCTGCGAACGCCGCGTCCGCGTCCTCGAGGTCGATCCAGTCCGCTGCGTCGGCGTCGCCTATCTCATCGTGTCCCACCTCGAGCGGGACTGTGCACCATGGCTTGCCGAGGTAGGAGAGCCTTACGTCGAAAGGCCGCATGACGTACTCCTCCGGCACGTCCTTCGGGTGTGCGGGCTCCCTGGGGACGACCCGCCCCGTGAAGCCCTCCCAGCCGCGGGCAAGTGCCGCTCCGAGGAGATCGGCGTAGGAGGCGGGGTCGGTGGCGGTCGCGGTGTCGAGGTCGGTGGTGTAGCGCGTCCGGGCGTTGCCGTAGCGCATCTTGATGGCGCTCCCTCCCTTCACGACCCCGTCGGGCAGCATCCCCGCGACGACGGCGTTGGCCATGAGCGTGCGTAGCCTCACGTAGGCGGCCTGGTTGCCTCCACACTCTCTGCGAATCGCGTCGTCGAGGTGGCGCATGCTGTTCGGCCTCTTCGCGGTCATGAGAGCTCCTCCCTCAGGTCGTCCATCTCCCCGCTGGTTATGTATCCCTCGTGCTGGGCCGTCTCCGCGGCCTCGTGCGCCCGCTCGCGCCCGAGTCTCGGCGCGGCGGCGCGGATAGCATCGGCCGCACGCTGGCAGCGTACGCCCTCGTAGTGCGTGGTGCTCTCTCCCTGGCGCATGCCCAGCACGGTGACGCCCTGGCCGACGTCGCGCCTAATCCTCCTTGGGGAGGCGACCCAGATGCGGGTGGGGTCAGTGGGGGTGAGGCCCAGCAGCGCCACGACGGACTCGCCCCAGAGGTAGGCCCCCTCGCCCGCGGCCTTCACTGCGATGGCGTAGGGGGCGGCCTCTTGATGGGGCCAGACGGGCATCCTGTAGACGCCCCGGGCGACACGTACGAGCTTACCGCGCCGCTCCTGCTGGACGAGCTCGGTGTTGGGGATGCCGAACTCCTTCGCCTCGGCGGAGGTGACGAGTCCGAAGTCGTCCACGTTTGCGTATATGTCGTTGATAATTGCCATGGCAGAAGTATATCGTATGTGAACTACTTTTGACACCATAATCTTCATGTCCGTGGCGGGTGGTTGTGATTGCAGATAGAAAGTAATCAAAGTTTTTTAGAATTTCTCGTTGACATATTCCACAAGTGGAATTACTATCTTAGTAAGATATTCGACAAGTGGAATATAAGGAGATGAGAGATTTTGCTTAAGCAGGGAATTCTTGGTCTCTTGAATTATGGGGATATGTCCGGTTACGAGATTAAAACCATCTTTCAACAGTCGCTTAATTACTTCTGGACTGCTCAGACAAGCCAGATTTATAGAGAACTGCAGGCGCTAGAAAAAGACGGCTGGGTCACCGCAACGCTGGTTGCTCAGAAAGGAAAGCCGGACAAGAAGGTTTTCTCGATAACTGAAGCCGGTAAAGAGGAGCTGAACAGGTGGCTGAGGGAAGACTCTCAGGCCTCGGTGTTGCGCATTCCGCTTTTGATGCAGACGTTCTTTAGGGGTGAGTGCTCCTACGAGGAAAATCTTGCATTCTTTAAACGAATTGCAGATAACGCCTCGTCATTTCCTGGTGGAAGCGAGCTAGCAACGGGCGCAGTAGCCGCTTATGCAGCGCAAATGGGTGACCCAGAGAAGGCGTTGTTCTGGAAATTTACTATCGAGTACGGCAAGATGCACGAGGAAATGCTTAGGGCATGGAGCGAGAAGTGCATGAAGGAGTTGGAGGCGCAGCATGAACATTCTGCTCATTAATGGCAGTCCCAAGGGTAAAGCCAGCAATTCTCTGCGTCTTGCAAAGAGCTTCATCGAGGGTATTTCCGAGCAGCACGTCAATGAAGACGTAACCGTTGAGCAGCTGAACGTTGCTACTATGGATATCAAGCCTTGCAAGGGATGCTTTCACTGCTGGAAGAATACGCCCGGTAAGTGCATTATGTCGGACGACGAAGAAACGGTCATTCAAAAGCAGCTTTGGGCCGATCTGGTTATTTGGAGCTTCCCGCTCTACTACTTCAACGTGCCTGGACTGCTGAAGAACCTTATTGATCGCCAGCTCCCCATGAGTCTGCCCTTCATGAGCGACGCAAAGAGGGGATACGGAAGTGGCGCCCACGAGTCTCGCTACGATATGTCTGGCAAGAAGCACGTCCTAATCTCTACCTGCGGATTCTATTCTTCAGAGGGTAATTACGACAGCGTTACCAAGATGTTTGACCACATTCTTGGTCAGGGCAACTACGAGAGCATTTTCTGCGGTCAGGGCGAGCTCTTCCGCGTAAAGGAGCTTTCTGCACGCACTGATCAGTACCTCGCGCTTGTTAAAAAGGCTGGCACAGAGTATGCGCAGGGCGGCATTTCTAACCAGACACGGGCCGAGCTCAAAGTTTTGCTGTATCCAAAAGAGATGTTTGAGCAGATGGCGGATGCAAGCTGGGGAATTTCTCGCGATACAAGCGCTCAGAGCAGCACAAACGCTGGCGAGAAACCCGTTGAGCAGCTGCCGTTTGATTATATTTTTACCACTCAAATGGCAGCGCTATATGACAAGACGGCTTACGACGGAAAAGATCGCGTGCTTGAGATGAACTACACCGACCTTGGTCGGAGCTATCAGATTTTGCTGGGCAAAGACGGCAGTAAGGTCTTTACTGACGGCAGCTTAACTACCACCACAAAGCTCAACACTCCGTTTGAGGTCTGGCAGTCCATTTCTCGTGGCGAGATTAGTGGACCAGAGGCGCTGGGTAAGCATCTGTATACCGTAGGGGGCGATTTTTCCTTCATGATTGATTGGGACAAGTATTTTGGTCCTACGCCTGGTAGTTCAACTGAAGCTTCGCAAAACGCGTCGGCTAAAGAAGCCGGCAACGCACAGAAAAATCCGCAGATGATTACGATGCTGCTTCCTTGGATTACATTCTGGACCGCAACCTCGTTTGACTCCCAGGTTGGCGCTATGATTGTGCTGCTTGTTACTACTCTGATGCCGCTTATTATGAGGAACTTTAAGTTCACCATCTGGGACAGAATCTCATTTTCCCTGGTTGGAGCATTGTCTGCGGGCGTTTTTATGAGCGGAAATGGCGACAGCAACCTCATTGTCAATTTGGGTTACCTTGCATTTGGCCTTATGTGGCTGGCTTCGTGCCTTACCAAAGAGCCTCTCTGCGCTGCATATGTTAAGTACAGCTACGGCGGAGAGAGCGCCTACAACAATCCGCTGTTCATGAAGACAAACTATATTTTGGCTGCATGTTGGGGCGCTATGTACGTTTTAACTGCAATTTGGAGCTGGTTTGCAGTTCACAATGGAGTGGGCGGCATTTTGGTTATCGTGAACAACCTGGTTCCTATTGGAATGGGCTTGTTTACTGCATGGTTTCAAAAGTGGTATCCAGCCAAGATGGCAAGTGGAAAGTAAGCAGTTCAATCCATTACAAAACACCTACGCGTCAAAAGAGAGCCAGTACTGAACTGCCTCCCATTTCTTGGACATAAGAAATGGGAGGCAGTTCATGTGCGGGTGATTATGATTCTGCAGCGTGTTAGCGTCGGCTTTTAGGCCTGGCCCACAAAATAGCGCAGCTTTGGTAGGTTCTGCCGAAGAATCGACATGTTCCTAATCAAGATAGCTAGGCAGCTAGGCGGTCGTACTACCTGATATGCATCTCTATGCATAAACTTCATCTAATATGCTTAAATATGAATAGACTTATATAAGAAATTTAACTATCGATAAATTCTGTATCTACGGAACACACCTATGACAGATATTCTGCACAATTGCGGCCATATTACACATCAAATGAAGATAATCTGCACGTTTGAGGTATTTTCAGCGTCATGTATACGTCTTTTTAACAGATTATCTGACATAGGTGTGTTTTGAACTGCTTTCTATTTCTCGTGTCCAAGAAATAGGAGGTAGTTCATCCGCCGGCTCTCTTTTTGGGTTTCTCGCCATTTTGCTTTACCATAGCAACATAAGGAGATGATGCGACATGAATAAAGCAGCTCAAGTTATTAAGAACCTTTCACAGGGCTTTCTGATCTCGGGCATTTTAAGCGCTCTCATGGGTGCATACTACCTGTTTGCTAAGGCTGGACTTCCTCTGCAAGATCCTCCGCTGGCGCTCAAAATTCAATATGAAATTAACTTTGGCGTTGGCGAGAAAATGCTTATGTTAGGTCTAACCTGCCTGTTTATCGGCTGCATTGGCTATACCGTTGCGTGGATTTGCTCTAGGACAGAGAAAGTTCAAGAGCCAAGTAAGTATCAAGCTGGTAGACCTTCTCGACCTAACGAGGCAAACTAAGGCGCAGGTTGCAGTAGAGGCTGAGGCTCGCGCGCAGGTTGAAGAGCGGACTGAAGTCGCAACACCTTGAAGCGCCCTAAGCCGAATTCATGTTCATCAGCAGCAGATGCGGTACAAACACAAAAATTTGAACTATTTTTAAAATAGTATTGTCCATACAAACTATACTATTCATCAGCGAAATTCACTTTTTATGTGAATACTGATTTCTCTTAAGTTTTTACTATCAATTTGTAAGAAAATGTAGCTGTAATATGCACATCTTTTTGAGGGGCCATCATGAAAAAGGGTTTTCTTAAGAGAATCTCAGTCTTTCTAACCATGGTTGTGGCATGCCTGTTTATGTCTATTAACACAGCTCAGGCACTTGATCGCCAGAAAGACGATAGTGATCTTACCCAGATCAACATTTACCAGTTCACGCTGACCAGAGACAACATGACTGTTCTCTCGCAGGGAGCTGGCGTTAAGCGCATAGAGATTCCTGCTTCTGACACAGGCAATCTTCCTTCAACCGCTTTTGTTGTTCAGCCAACTAAGGACGGCTCTGACCAGCAGTATGCTCAGCCTCTTTCGCTGAAGTTCTCTAATGCTGGCACCGTTGACGGCAAGTCTGTTGACGTTTATGTCACCATCAACTCGCTGGACCTTACCCTTAAGAACGCCAACGCAGATTACAACAACCCTAATAAGACTGATGTTGCATTTCTGACTGTTGATGAGAACTGGGGAACTAAGTCCTTCCAGATTATGGACTACATTGACGTGAACCACCCCAGCTACACTGCTGACATGTTCAGGTCCTATGCAATCAACGCAAACGTGACTGTAGAGCTTAAGTACACCGATGGCACCCCTTGTGACCTCAAGCTTGTTATGCAGCCAAGCGATATTGACGTTGTCGGTGATACTGGCGCAAACGAGACCTTCTCGCTTATTAATGCCAATAGCACCATCGATAGCATTGTTATGAATAACAGGAACATCCTTGTTGAGAGCACAAGCGGCAACAATATTACCTGGAATCCTGTTCGTGGTACCTCTGGTCCTGATCAGGAGAAGAACCTTGCAGGTTTTGCTGTTAAGTCCAAGTCAAACAGCATGACGTTTGAGTCTACCAGTGCAGCTACCAGCGGCAGCCTTTTTGGTGTGTACACTGAGGCAATTACTCCAGCTCCTGTAAAGGCCGTTGATCCAGAGCAGGCTCCTGCCAAGGCTGGAGAAACCATTACGTATACCGGCACCTTTACGCTGCCAAAGCAGGGTATTGATACCATCGGCAAGATTAAGTCGATGAGCATGGTTGATACCTTTGACGAGCGCCTTGATTTCCAGAGTCTCACCGTAAGCTTTGACGGCCAGACCCTAACTGAGGGCACCGATTACACCGTTTCTGTTGACGGTCAGAAGGTTACCGTTGATATCAAGGATCATTTGCTTACCAAGGCAAATGGTGGCAAGAAGTTTGTCATTACCTATAAGACAGTTACAAACAGCAAGGTAGAGACAGACGGCTCCAACATTGATAACGAGCTCACACAGGTTGTCGACGGAAACGTTGCTCACTCCAACAAGGTAACCACTGAGCTTCTGTACGAGAAGACCCACGAGTTTGTCAGCGGCACTCCTAACAGGGAGCTTCCTCAGGAGGTCCTGGACCTGCTTCCTGGTAAGCAGACCAGGATTCCTAACGGCACCACCGTTACCCCTGATCAGCCACTTGGCGGCGTCACTCGTGTTGAGACTCCAGACGGAACTTGGGTATTCATCGGTTACGATCACGATTCCGAGGTCATCGACCACAAGAACGCTCACTTCATTGGCGTTTGGGTAGTTCTGCCTCAGCCAAAGAAGGACGTCCTGGACGGTCAGGGTAACTCCATCGACGGCAACAAGGTAACTGCTGGTCAGGTGCTTACGTACTCCGTCACCTATACCAACACTACCAACACTGCTCGCGATGTCACCATCACCGATGTCATCCCAGAGCACACAACTTACGTTGATGGTTCTGCTGATAACGGCGGCACTTACGACCCAGCTACGCGCACCGTAACCTGGACGCAGAACGTTGCTTCGGGCGACACGCTCACCGTAACCTTCCAGGTCAAGGTCAACAAGGGCGAGAAGGACGTCACAGTTGTAAACACCGCTCACGTCAGCGATGGCCTTATCGACACAGGCACCAATACCACCACCAACCCTGTTGTTCCTAAGCCTCGCAAGTCTCGTACTCCTTACACTGGTGACGACGCACTGCAGAACACACTGATGTTTGCTGTTGCAGGCGGCGCAGCGGTTCTCTTTGCATTGGGTACTCTCAAGCTTCACGCAGCTAAGAACTAAGCTGCGGCGAGGTCGACACGCTCGCAGGCATAGCGCACGGTAACTTCAAGCCGCTCTCATTTTGAGGGCGGCTTTTTGTGTGCTCGCGCTTGTGGGCGTGCACGCTTGTGAGTGTGTGCGATTGCGTTCGTGCTCGGCGTGCGTAAAGCGCCGTTCAAGTGCACAACCGATGCTCGAAGCGCAAAGATTGCATTTCACGAGCCAGTTAGTGCATTTGAGTGACACGAGATCCCACATAAGAGATGCAACCGTTATTCTAAAGATGCCTTAAGGCGAGGAGACAAGCGGGGTGCAGTTCCGCTACAGCAAGAAATCGAAAGATTCGGTCAAGTAAGTTGTTTGGAAGTGTTATGGAAATTCGTGTAGTTGAAGAAAAGGGTCGCGCGCAAATCGAAGTGACCATCTTGAGCGGCCCCGATGACCCGCGCGTTTCGGGAATTGTCCGTCAGCTCCAAATGGTTGACGGAAAGATGACTGGATACGTTCCCGGTACTATCAACAGGCGCGTCGTTCTTCTCGCGGATGTGTCATGGATCCAAACGGACGGAAACGTGACTCTGATTCACCTGGTAAACGGCGAGACGCTGGAAAGTTCTAGTCGCCTGTCCGAACTTGAGGATGCTCTCAAAGATACGGCGTTTGTGCGCACTTCTCGTCAGGAACTGGTTAATTTCGACCACGTTACGGGCATCAAACCCGCAGGTTCCGGTCGCATGTTGCTATCGCTTGGCGAGAAACCCCTTGTTGCTTCAAGAAAGTACGCTGCGGAAATCAAACGACGTATCGGAATTGTGTAAGGGCCAGCGGATTTTCTCGCGCATCGCTCCCGGTGCCGAGCGCCAAACACCACTCGAACCACACTTTAACAGCAGTTTTATCCCAGAGAAGGGAACATCATGGAACGCAACGAATCACAAAACTGGCAAGGAATTGAGCGAGAGACTCAGCAAGAATTTGATGAGGGACTCAATAAAACAGTAGGTCAAATCATGTGCAAAGGTATTTCAGGTGGCGCGATATGCTTCACCGGCATCTCGCTTGTGTATGGCGTCATTGCGCTGGCAATCAATTATGGTGACAGGCAAAATAACATCATACTTCTTACGCTGATTGCCGCCGGCGCTCTTTCGGGCATTTACCAGCAGATTTGGTTCAACTATCAGCCTCTGATTACTAAGCTCAGCTACCTTCACAGGTTTCTTGGCTTCAACGTTTGCCTGTTCCCAACGCTTGTAGCGATGGCGCTCATTGGAGGATGGGTGCCAAATATGGCTCAGGCTTGGATGTCGTTTACTGCGCTGTACCTGGTCATTCTTCTGGTAACCACTTTGATTTTCAACGCCATATTCAAGAAAGAGGAGCAGAAATACAAGGCTGCTTTCGAGAAGTACCAGGCGGCTCGTCGCGCATAAAGATTCGACTGATTTTGGATCGCGCACCTGCGCCTGAGTTCTGCAAAGAATCGGTAGGTTTTGCCTGAAAACATAAAAGAATCGGTGGATTCTGCCTGATTTTTTCAAAGAATCTGTGTCCCAAACACAGATTCTTTGTACTTTTCAGGCTAAAAGGAGCCTTCGCCGAGCTATACACAAAAGAGCTCGGCCTGTCGAGAAGACCGAGCTCTTGTGAGTTACACCTGACCAGCACGTTCAACCAGCGTGTCTGCCGTGCGCCCGAGCGGTCGCGCTCTGACAGTCGAGCAGTCGCGCTTATCGTTTCTTCAGAGCGTTCAGGATGCTGATAATGATGTGGTAGAGGAGCGCGGAAACAGGCCAGATAATCCAGGAACTTTTCCAATCCTTGGTGATGAAGCTATAGCCCACGTACAGCAAGGTAATGGTGCCAAAATACGCCCTGGCAATTGGCCTGTACTTCAATGCTGCGGATTTGGAGTCTCTCTTGTTGCTTTTCTCGTCATGGGAGAAATCGCCTTCTTGAAGAAGAACCCTATAGCCATCTCTGATGATTCCCGAGTAAACCAGCAGGTAAACGCCAAGAGAAACCAGAATTGCTGCCACGAAGAAGCCAAGGGCAAAGGTGAGGCCAGTCCCATAGTACGAGGCAATAAGGAAGGGGATTGCGCTCAGGATGGTAAGGCAGACGCCGGCAGCCTGTTGCACGTATCGCAACGATTCGGTGGACTCGGCGCGCCTACGAACGGCAGCCTCGACACCATACTGGAGCTCGAGAGAGGCCTCCTTGAGCTGCTTAAACTTCGCGAGCTTCATGTCCTGGAGAATCAACAGGCCAACGCCCGCAGCAATGAAGAGCATCATGATGCAAATGCCTGCGATACCCATCGCATCTGGAGAAATGTGCATCGGATCAAAGTAAAGCGCGTCTTCGCTGTATGTTGCAAGCGAGACAAGAAGCGCGGGCCCCAGGATAAAGAGGGTAATTGCACCTGCCGTGGGGCGAGAAGTTCGTGCGATTGCATCCAGGTATTCGGTGGCTGTGTCGAGAGAAACACTGAGCTTCGGTGCCACAGTTTTGCTGGTGGATGCGTCGTCAGTGGAAGATTCGCCGGCGGTGTCGCCGTCAGGACTGTCTGCGGTGCTTGCGGCAGCGGGATCCGAAGGGCCACCCTGCCCCGAAGAGGCCGCATAATCAACAGCGATGGCAGTGGCTGGAAGCTCTTCAAGCTCGTCTTTGAGCAGGTAGTCTGTGGAAACGCCAAAGAGCTCGCTCATAGCCATAATCTTTTGAATATCAGGCATGGAAGCCATAGACTCCCATTTAGAAACTGACTGCCTCGAAACGCCAAGCTGTTGTGCAAGCTCTTCTTGTGACCAACCATTACGCTTTCTGAGGCTCATGATTTTCTCGCTCAGTAACACGGCTATTCCTTTCTGTTGGTGATGTGGTGGGATTCACATGTGATGGCTATTACTCTAAAAATTGCCTTGATTGCACACCACCAAGTTGAGTTGGAAATTTGTCAACTCTGAGTTGCGTAATAGTTTACCTGCAGAAATGTTATCAAATTTTGGAAAAATAGTTTTAAAAGTCATTTAAAATTTTTGTACGTTCGCGGAATATGTCGACCGGAGGCGACATTTGTTCAGTATGTATATGATAGTATCTGCTCACGGAGAAATTAAATAATCCATATCAGAAAGGAATGCGCTAAAAATTTTGTGCTTCTCGGCGTTGGGCCCGGCGCATAAATTTTGGCGTAAAAGTCACATGAAGAATTTAAAGGTCTGCATCGCTTCATCTGCTCTTGTAGCCGCATTGGCACTTGCTCCAGCATTTGCGCTGGCAGAGGGCACAGCGCCTGCTCCTACAAGCACTACCGGTGCTACTGCTACTACTGGCGTAACTCCTATTCCTGCACCAACTAGAGAGCAGCTCATGGATCCAACGGTTAATCCATACGCTCCTGAGGACGCATACTTCCTTCCTGATGTTACTAACCCAATTCCAGACGGATTTATGGTTGGCAACGCTGACGGCGTAGTCATTGTCGACAACGGCGACGGCACCGTTACGGTTAAGGGTCACTGGACTCCTGCGCTCGATTTTGACGAGGTCATTGAGGTTGAGTTTGTTCGCATTCCAGATCCAACTCCTACACCTACTCCAGATCCAACTCCAGCTCCAACCCCTGATCCAGAGCCAGCTCCAGCTCCAGCACCAGAGCCAGAACCTGCTCCAGCCCCTGCACCAACACCAGCGAAGAAGTCCGTACTTCCTGCAACTGGTGTCGCAGATGTTGTAGTTCCAGCTTCTGTTCTTGCAGTAAGCGGCCTTGGTTTTGTTGCTGCTTCTCGTAAGGTCCGCAAGTAGGGGAAGAGCCTGCGGCTCCAACCACGGTCTCAACTGCGACGCCGACCGCGTTGTAAAGCCGACGAGTTTCTCGCCAGAAGAATATAACGTGCATGAAAAGCGCCTGACTGCAGGCGCTTTTTTGTGTGGAAACCGGGCGGGCGGCTAGGCGGAAATTGGGTACACTCTAAATAACGAAATTCGGAGGTTGTTATGGAAGATCAGCAGCAGAAGTTCTCGCAGAATGGCGGTGTGGGGCAGGAGTCGACGCATCCATCTTCAACTGCGCTTGTTCTAGAAGGCGGCAGTTATCGAGGCATTTTTACCGCTGGAATTCTTGATGTGCTTCGTGAGAAGGGCGTCACCAACTTTGAGAGCGTGTGGGGAGTTTCCGCAGGTGCCATCAACGCCGTGAGCTTCAGGTCCAAGCAGATGGGTCGCGCCATGCGCATCATGCTGGCCTTTAGGGACGATCCTCGCTTTCTTTCGATTCGCTCGTTGATCACTACTGGCGACATCGCAGGCGCGGATTTTATGTTTGACGAAATCCAAAACCACCTGGATCCTTGCGATAACGAGGCGTTCAATCAAAATCCCATGCAGATGTATGTGGTTGCGTCCGATGTTACGTTTGGTACGTCGGCATATCTGCACGTAAAAAAGTTCCCGGAAGACGTGACTATGGTCCGAGCGTCCGCGTCGATGCCAACGGTTTCTCGCATGGTTGAGCTGGACGGACATCGTTATTTGGACGGCGGAACAACCGATTCAATTCCGTTTGCGGCGGCGCTTGGTCTGCCCGACGGAAAAGCTGAGTACGCGGTTGACGTTCCCGACCACACGCCGGCAAAGAAAGCGCTGGTCATTGTCACGCAGGACAGAAACTTTGTAAAAACCGACGTCAACGAGCAGATTGCCATTCGCTCACAGCTCTATTCCTCATATCCGTACTTTGAAGCCGCGCTGGCTTCTCGCGCCGAGCGTTACATGGATCAGCGCAAACAGCTCTTTGAGCTGGAGGAAGAGGGTAGAGTACTGGTGCTTGAGCCTCCCGAGCCAGTTGAAGTTAAAGTTAACGAGAAGTCCGGTGAGGCCCTGCTGTCTCTGTACCTGACAGGCCGCCAAGTTGCACTTGAGCGCCTAGAAGAGATTAAAAGTTTTATCGAGTAGGGTGCGCGAACCGGCACTCGCGTGACCTGCGCCGATGCACGCGCGACCTGCGGTGGCTTGCACGCGACCTGCGCAGGAAGCACAAATTGAAACGAAAAGAGTTTGTTTTGAAGACGCCGATGAACAAGTTTTTAAAAGTGATGTTTGTGCTGGTTATCGTTGCGATGACCGGTGCGGCAATTCTGCAGATCGTCGCCCCCCGAGTACATGGGGAGCAACGCCGCTTATGGCATTTCGACCGGATGGCAGCGAGAGATTGGTTTTTGGAATCTCGCGGTGCTCATCATTTTGGTCACCACTTGTTTCCACTACGATTGGGTCTATCTACGTGCAATTTTGCTCGCGCTGATTCTGGGTGGCATTGGAATTGGAACCAACCATTTCATCCATTTTTTAAGCGCTCACGAGTCGGTAAATTTGGTAGGAGCTATCGAGAATTACGTTCTTGCAGTTGGCTGGATGGTTGGCTGGAAACTTGAATGTAACCGCAGAAAAGTCGAAGGCGCTTCCGAGTAACTGCGGAAAGGTCGCGAGCGTTTTGCACGACGGCGCTACGAGCGAGACGTTATGCCCGCGACGTTATGCGCGCCTGATTTTCTCGTCATGTCTGAACGATTTGCCGGAAAAGTGCTCCATGTCTGAGTGGTTTTGCCTGATTTTCTCGCCATGTCTGAGCTGTTTTACTCAGACGTGATGTAGTTTTCAGGCTCAAAATTTAGGGTCAAAGCGCCTATCTTTCACGCGCCTGATTTTGTCAAAGAATCTGTAAATTTTGCCTAAAAATGCAAAAGAATCTGTGGATTTGCCTGATTTCTGTAAAGAATCTGTGCCTCAAATACAGATTCTTTGCACTTTTTAGGCGCATATTGCTAGACTGGCTCGCCTGGCGAGAAACCCCGCGCGCTCGCGGCCCGCTCGCACTCCGAACGTTAACGCAGGCGCGTGAGCTGCACTTTCTCGATAAGCGAATCCACAACCGAGCGCTCCGCTGCCTGAGTTCCGCTCTCCATAACGTTTGCGGCGCCCGTGGCCATGGCCAGTCGCAGCGCGTCTTCTGTCGAGAGACCCTGTGCATCCGCAAAGGCAAGCGCTGCCACAACGGAGTCACCGGCACCGACAGTGCTTCCTACCTGGACTTTTACAGGACCTGCATACCAAACTTCGTCAGCCGTAGCGTAGACGGCGCCGTTGCCGCCCATGGAAACGCAGACCGTGTCGATGCCACCAGCAACAATCTCGGAAGCAGCTGCGGCAATCGCGTCCACGTCGGCAAGCTCACGGCCCAGCATAGCGGAGAGCTCGTGATCGTTTGGCTTGGTGAAGTATGGCTTCTGCTCAAGGCCAGCTGAGAGGGCTGCGCCGTCAGCGTCCAGGTAAACCTTCAGTCCAGCGTCGCGCAGAGCGCGAGTCCAGCGTCCGTATGTGTCAGCCGCAGCTCCGCGGGGGAGGCTGCCGGAAAGAACCACGATGTCGCCGGTGGAAGTCTTGGCAATCACGTCAGCAAGTGCCTGTTCAAGCATGGTGTCAGTGACCTCGGGGCCAGGCTCGTTGATGTCGGTATTGGTGCCGCCTTCAGTGTCAACGACCTTGAGGTTGGTGCGCGTCTCGCCAGGAACGGAAATCGCCTGGACCTTGATGTTATTCTCGCCAAGCGTGTCAGAGATCCACTTGCCGGTTTGACCTGCAAGAACGGCAATAGCGGTAGACTCTCCGCCCAGTTTAGCGATAACCTTGGAGACGTTGATGCCCTTGCCGCCCGCGTCCTGCCTGAGCCACGTGATGCGATTTACCTGGTCAACGGCAAAATTTGGCACCTGGACGGTCTTGTCCAGAGCGGGGTTGAGCGTGACAGTGTAGATGCTGGGCATAGTCGCTCCTCGGTTTGTGGCGCCGCAATCGGCGCTTGAGTAGCACCGCCAAGCGGCGCAAGTTATCTACGCTGATAATACTTCAGTTTCGGCAAAAAAGTAACCGCGGACAGCGCTGTTACGCGCGTATCCGCGGTCTTTTCTGGCGAGAAACCCGGCGCACTCGCGGCTTGCCCTGGACCCGCGCTACCCCGGCGCGCCGTCAGCGCTTACTTGCTGTCAGCGCTCTTGAACTGGTCGAGAGCCCAAGCGTACGCAGTTGGGGCAACCCTGGACCAGTACTTCCAGTTGTGGTTGTCGCCGGAGTCGCGCTGGTAGTCAACGTTGATACCAGCATTCTTGAGTTGCTCAACAAAGGCGTCCACGTCAGCAACAGGCACAACTCCGTCGTCGGAAGTTGTTGCAACAAAGAACGAAACCTGACTTGGATCAACCTCACCAAGATACTGAGTTGGGAACAGCTTCTTGTACAGATCCCAAGACCAGCTGGTAGTTCCGTCGCTAAAGGCGTGCTGAGACGTGTAAATAAAGTTGTCGTCAGCAAGCGTGGTCCAAACAGAAGGCGAGAGCAAAATGCCCTTGCTAAAGTAATCGGAGTGGTGCAAAACAAAACGAGCTGCACCATAACCGCCCATAGAAATGCCGCCGATTGCGTGATCCTTGCGGTCCTTTGACACGCGATATGTACTCTCAATGTAAGGTACCAGATCGTTCATAATGGCAGATTCCATCTTGAGGCCGCGGTCAGCGGAGTCAATGTAGAAGCTGTTAAAGCCGTCGACAAAGACTACGATAGCTCCCTGGCCAGCGGTTTGAATGGCCTCGTCAAGCATGGCAGACGAATCAAAGCGCTCCAGCAGATTGCGATGATTGCCATACAGGCCATGCAGCATGTAAATAACAGGATAGGTCTTATCGGGATTGGACTCGTAGTCTGCAGGCAGGTAGACGTCATAGTTCCAGTCCAAGCCAAGGGTTGGCGAGTAGAACGATGTAGCCTTAACGGTTCCCTTAGGAGCTTCGTCTTTCTGCGCCTCCGTTTGAGCAGTTGAGCTGCCCTGAGCGTTCTCAGAAGCAGCTGGCGAGCAACCATAGAATGGAATCACCAGCAAAAGCGCTGCAAATAGAGCAAGTGCGGTGCTCAGTACAACATGATTCTTAAGTTGGGTTTTAAGCTGGCCGCCCAGCAACGCAAAGTTCCGGTGCAAACGTGCGACAAAATCTGTGTCACGCATCATTTCCTCCTGACGTTGAAGCTTTGACCTTGGTGTAAACATACGAGCAGGCCGGCACTTCTCGCCCTATAAAATAAAAAGTCGAAACAAAATGCATCGCACAGCAGGCCAAGTGGTTGTTCTTGTGCTGTGGACGGCTTTTCAATGTGGAGAAACCCGTCAAATTTGAACGAATTGTTGCATTCGTGAAGCAACAAAAATTCCCGCGTACAACAGCTAAAGAGTGGAGTATACTTTTAAGGCTTTTCCACAGAGCCCCGTAATCTCTGACAAGAAAAAGCATCGATGACCCGTCCAGGGGTTATCAACTCGTAATTCGTAGGAGGAGTCAAGTGAAGAAGTCGACTCAGTTCGCCAAGGCTGGCGAAGTCGAGCGCAAGTGGGTGCTTATCGACGCTGAGGGCGCAACGCTCGGTCGTCTGGCTACAAAGGCTGCCATGATTCTTCGTGGCAAGAACAAGCCACAGTACACCCCAAACGCTGATACTGGTGACTTTGTTGTCATCATCAATGCAGACAAGATCGTCCTTACTGGTGTTAAGGCTGATCACAAGGAGTATTGGCGTCACTCCGGCTACCTTGGTGGCTTGAAGATCACTTCC
>CAUTGQ010000002.1:0-25524 GCA_963538075.1 uncultured Atopobiaceae bacterium | reverse complement strand
TGAGTAAATTTACTCAGACATGGCGAGAAAAACCGGCAAAACCACTCAGACTTGGCGTGTTTTTCCGGCAAATCGTTCAGACATGGCGAGAAAATCAGGCGCACTCCTGTCCGTATCAGGCGCGCCGAACGCGCCAGCTCGCACCGCCCACCTGGCGAGAAACCCCGTCCACTCCCAGCGTTTCCGCACAAGAAACCCGGCATCCACACGAAATGGATACCGGGTGAAATCACTTGCGACCCGCGCTCGCGCTCGCGCTCGCACGGACGTTTGACCTGTAGTGTTGCTGTCGTCGCACGCGCAACTGACCTGCAATCTTACAGGTTGAAGTCGCCACCGAAGATGTCGGAGACAGGGCGGTCGGTGTAGACAGCGTAAATTGCCTCGGCAAGTTCGTTTGCAATGGTAATCGTCTTGATCTTGGAACCTTCTTTGTTTGCAGCTGCGCAAGGAATTGCGTCGGTAACCACGCATTCCTCGATAGGAGCGTTGTTGAGGCGCTCGATTGCAGGACCAGAGAAGATACCGTGGGTTGCGCAGACGTAAATATCGCCAGCACCCATTTCCTTCAATTTAACAACGGAAGCGCAGAGGGTTCCTGCGGTATCAATCATGTCGTCGTTAACGATGCAGGTCTTGCCTTTGATGTCGCCGATGATGCCCATAACTGCGCTCTCGTTGTGGCGAGGACGGCTCTTGTGAGCAATTGCAAGGCCACAGTCAAGGTAGTCGGAAAGCTTCTTAGCTGCTTTTGCGCGACCCATATCAGGGGAGACAACAACGGTATTCTCCCAGTCAAATGGCTTTTTCTTAAAGTAATCGCCCAGAAGGTAGAGAGCAGTCAGGTGAGAAACAGGAATGTCAAAGAAGCCCTGGATCTGACCTTGGTGCAAGTCAAGTGTGATGACGCGGTCAACGCCAGCGTTCTCAAGCAAGTTTGCCATCAGACGAGCAGTAATAGGCTCGCGAGCAGCAGCTTTGCGGTCCTGACGAGCATATGCGTAGTGAGGGATAACTACGGTAAAGCTGTTAGCAGATGCGCGCTTTGCAGCGTCAGCAACAATCAACGTTTCCATAACCAGGTCGTTGACGTTGACACCTGCCAAGGACTGAATGAAGAAGACCTCGTCGCCGCGGACAGACTCGTCAAAGCGAGCGTAGATTTCTCCGTTAGCAAACTTCTCGAGGAGAAGACCTTGTAGCTCTAGGTGAAGAATGTCTGCAACCTTACGAGCCAGTTCAGGGTTACCTGTACCGGTGTAGAGCTTGATATTTCTAGCAACTAACAGTGGTTCACTCAGGTTCTCGAACATCTAGTCCTCTTTCTCAAGCTTGTGACGCCTCTGGGCGGCGTATCCCTCAACAATTTTTTGCTCAGAGCGCTCGAGTGCAAGCGCATCTGCTGGTACATCCTTTGTGATGCACGAACTTGCCCCCACAAGTGCGCCATCACCAATTGAGACGGGTGCCACCATCATGGTATCGGAACCAACAAAGACGTTGTTGCCAATGTGGGTCTTGAACTTGTGGTAACCGTCGTAATTGCACGTAATTGAGCCTGCGCCAATGTTGACACCAGAGCCCATGGTTGTGTCACCAATGTAGGAGAGGTGAGGAACCTTGGAGCCCTCGCCGATAGTTGAATTTTTGATCTCAACGTGGGTGCCTGCCTTAGCGTGAGGCATAAGGTGTGTGCCTGGGCGCAGGTACGCGCGAGGACCGCAGGTAGCAAAGTCGTCTACCTGTGCGTTGATAGCTACAGTTTCATCGACAACAGCGTCGTTGCCAACAAGCGTATCGGTCAGACGAGTGTTAGGTCCTACCACGCAATTCTCGCCAATTGAGGTCTTGCCGTAGAGCATAGTCTGCGGGAGAACCTCGGTGTCCATACCAAGCGTGACCTCGGGGCCAATCCAGACGGAGGTTGGGTCCAGCATGGTGACACCCTGGCTCATCCAGTGCTCGTTGATGCGCTCCTGCATGATGCGGGTGGCAACGGCAAGCTCGGAGCGGGAGTTGACGCCCAGCGCCTCTTTGTAGTCGTCAACGTGGACGGCAGCAACAGGCTCGCCCTGGCTGACGTAAAGGCCCACCATGTCGGTGAGGTAGTACTCGCCCTGAACGTTGTCATTGCCGAGAAGATCGATGTTTGCGGTCAGTCTTCCGCCACAGAAGCAGTACACGCCAACGTTGCATTCACGTTCTTGCTCGCGCTGCTCTGGCGTAGCATCCTTGTGCTCAACAATGGCAGTTACCTGGCCGTTAGAAGAAATGACGCGACCATATCCGGTTGGATCTGGTGGCGTCATTGTGAGTACCGTACATGCGTTGTGATGAGCTTTAGTTTCTGCAACAAGGTCGAGAATAGACTGTGCGCGCAACAGAGATGCGTCACCGTTGATAACAACAACAGGTCCCTTGAAGCCACCAAGAGCATCCTTTACAACCTTGACGGCATGGCCGGTGCCAAGACGCTCAGTCTGGGCAACATACTCAAGGTTAGGGAAGCAAGAAAGTGCAGATTTAACCTCGTCAGCGTGGTTACCAACAACCACAATGACGCGGTCAGCGCCAGCAGTAATTGCAGCGTTGACACTCCACCAAACAAGTGGTTTATCTAGTAATTTGTGCACAATCTTAGGGTGGTGGGACTTCATGCGCGTTCCCTCGCCTGCAGCGAGGACAATCGCAGTAAGTGGCATACGTAAGCCTCCAAAGTACTTCGTATTACTCGATACGAGTGCGTCCCTACACAAAAGTTGCGTAAAAAATGGCTGGGGTAGTAGGATTCGAACCCACATTCCAGGCACCAAAAACCCGTGTCCTAACCGTTGGACGATACCCCAATGTAATCACTACGTTGGTTTTGTCCGCAACCCTATTAAGTGTATCAGCTTAGCGAGGCAAATGCTCCACAAATTGCATCAAGAACAAGAACTGCTAAAGTCTGCGCATCTGCGGTAGTAAATGAACCGTCAACGTTTGTTCCTTCTGGCAGAACAATCTTGATAGGGGAGCCCGTTGCGTCAGCAGACTCGATAGCAGTGCGAAGTCTTGCTGGCAGCGTCTCGTTTTCTTCCATAGAAACAGAGCCAATACCAACCTGTCCGCGGGCGGGCATGCTTGGGGCATAGGCTGTGGTAAGAACCAAAATGGTAGCTGCATCAGTAGGGGAATCGGCGCGATCAATCATGGTCATGCCGCTTGCCTCGGTAGTTGCCTTAGAAAGGTTATACACGCGAGCAGCTACGTTTCTAGAGATAGGATCTTCTCCCGTAATAGCAATGCAGGTGGTCTCAAGAACGTTGGCAGCTCGCGCAAAGCCCATAGGACCCTGTGGATGAGGGCCTTTTGCCTGCTTACCAGACCAAACGTGACGCAGACGCTCAATAGCGTCGAGGGTATCCTGGAATGCCATACCGTCAGCAAGCTCGCCGACGCTTTCCTGGAAGAGCTTAACGGCAGCCTCGGTGTGAACACCGTAATGGCCATCAACTTTTCCGCACGAGAAACCCAAGATGTTGAGACGCTCCTGCAGCTGACGCACGTCATTGCCGTGGAAGTTAGGAAGACGCAGGTAGAGGGTTCTGTCTCCTAGCTCATAGCCCTCATCGACCATGATTGCCCAGGTAGAGGCATCTACTTCTTCTCCAAGAGAAAGGTCGTGGTCAAGCCTAAAGCGAGCAACCGCGCGTGCAGTTGACTTGCCAAAGGTGTGGCTCTGGCGCTCATCGTCTTCGATGGTGTAGCCAAGCTTTACGAGGCGTTCCTGAATGTCTTCAACGGCAGCACCGGTGCTACCAGGAGTAATTGGATCCATAATTACCTTTCTCGGTTCACAAAGAAGTCTGCCATAGACAAAAGTGTGTCGCGAGCGTCTTCAGTAAGTATCACGTTTTCAAGCACGTGCTTTGCCTCATCGACTAAGGCAAGAGCGTGCGTGCGGACAAATTTTATCGCATTAGCGCTTTCCATAAGCTCCACAGCGCGCTGAAGCTCCAAAGTATTGGTAGTATGCGCAGAAAATATGGAGACAAGCTCTGTCTTTTCTGCTGGGCCAAGATGCTCGAGTGCGTAGACCACCGCGAGCGTGCGCTTACCCTCAGTGATGTCTGATCTAAAATCTTTACCCTGTATCTGGGCGTTTCCTACCAGGTTGAGAAGATCATCTTGCAACTGGAAGGCAAGACCTACCTTGAGGCCAAACTCTTTGAGTGCATCAAGCGTTTTCTGGTCAGCACCACCGATGAGCGCACCCAGTACTAGGGGATATGCAGCGGAGTAATAAGCGGTCTTGGAGAGCGCCATAAATAGATACTGCTCAGAGGTAATATCCCAGCGCTTATTTTGAGCCCAGCCAAGGTCAAGCGCCTGACCCTCAAGAGTGTGCTCCTGCATGGCGAGAAGGGCGTCGATAACGCGAACTTTTAGCTGGTCAGAGAGGTGGTCGGCTACGGTAACGCGTCTGACAACATTAACCAGCGCAGAATCACCAACATTGATGGCAAGTCCGGTACCGAGTGTCTTGTAGAGGCACTTTTCGCCACGGCGTAGCTCTGATTTATCTGCGATGTCATCGTGGATAAGGGCTGCCGACTGGAAGTCCTCAATGGCACAGGCAACGGGCAATGCGGCCTCTGCCGAGCCACCAACTGCCTCTGCGCCCAGGCAGCAAAGGACCGGACGTACGCGCTTGCCGCCGCCCGCGCTGAAGTGAGCGAGTGGCTGGTAGAGGAAGGTGTTCAGGTCCGCGCGGGTGTGCTCCGAGGGCGTTGCCGTTTCGGGTGTCGTCGCTGCCGCGGGTGTTGACGCGGACGCCGCTGCGAGCGTTGCCGAGGGAAGTCCGCGCATAATCTCTGCCTCGACGGCAGGGAGCTTTTGTGTGAGGTAGTCGGCGAAGTTCACGGAAGTCCTAGCCGCGATAGCCGTCTGGGTTCATCGACTGCCACTTCCAGGAGTCGCGGCACATGTCGGCAAGGTTGTACTGAGCCTTCCAGCCAAGCATGTCAGCAGCTTTCTGGCAGTCAGCGTAGTTGGAAGCAACATCTCCGGCACGACGAGGCTCAATGACGTAAGGAATCTCTTTGCCGCAAGCCTTTGAGAATGCCTTGATAACGTCGAGCACGGAGCTACCTGTGCCGGTACCTAGGTTGAAGAGTTCAACTCCCGTGCGGCCGCTCATCCATGTAAGTGCAGCGACGTGACCAGATGCAAGATCGCAGACGTGGATGTAGTCGCGAACACCCGTGCCATCTGGAGTGTTGTAGTCGTTGCCAAAGACGTGTACCGCCTCGCGCTTGCCCACAGCAACCTGAGCCACGTAAGGGACCAGGTTGTTTGGTATACCTGCAGGATCTTCTCCAATAAGGCCAGACTGGTGAGCGCCAATAGGATTGAAGTATCTAAGTAGAACAACATTCCACTCTGGGTCAGAGGTGTGGACGTCGGTAAGAATCTGCTCGATCATCCACTTGGTCCAGCCATAAGGATTGGTTGCGTTCTTCTTGGGGCTTTGCTCGGTCAGAGGAAGGCTATCTGGGTCTCCATAAACGGTCGCAGAGCTCGAGAAAATAATTGACTTACAACCGTGGTTTCTCATGACATCAAGAAGGGTGAGGGTATTGCCCAGGTTGTTTGTGTAGTACTCAATGGGCTTGACAACGGATTCGCCGACGGCCTTGAAGCCAGCAAAGTGGATGACAAAGTTAATAGCGTGCTCGTCAAAGATGTGGGTGAGTGCATCTGCATCGTTGACGTCTGCCTCGTAGAACGAAAGGCGCTGAGCGTTTTCTTCTCCCACTATGGTTTTGATGCGATCGATAACCTTTGCCGAAGCATTGGAAAGGTCATCAACAATTACGGCCTCGTAGCCGGAATTGAGCAGTTCAACAACGGTGTGGCTGCCAATAAAGCCCGCGCCACCGGTGACAAGTACGCAGGAATTTTGTGGAATCAGAGTGTCAGACATATCAATCCTTTCGTGGACTATATCGTCATAAGTATACGGCTTTTCTGCGAAGCGTTGTGCGGTACGAGCGCACGGGTTTCTCGCCAGATGCGCGTGCGGGCGCACGGGTTTCTCGGCAAGCGGGTCTTTCTGCTATTGCGAGCCTAACTTTCACTATGCTCGCCTGAAAAGTGCAAAGAATCTGTATTTGAGGTACCGATTCTTTGACAAAATCAGGCAAATCCACAGATTCTTTTATGTATTTAGGCAGAAGTTACAGATTCTTTTAGGAAATTAGGCGCATGAAAGATAGACTGTCCGCTCCAATTATTGCGAGCCTGAAAACTGCATCATGTCTGAGTAAAACAGCTCAGACATGGTGAGAAAAACCGGCAAATAGCTCAGACTTGGCGCGCTTTTCAGGCAAATCGTTCAGACTTGGCGAGAAAATCAGGCTCGTATCAGGCGCACTCCCAGCTCGTCCCGGGTTCGTCCCAGTTCGCACCGCCCGCCTGGCGAGAAACCCGTCCACTCCCAACGTTTCCGCACAAGAAACCCGGTATCCATACGAAATGGATACCAGGTAGAAATTACTTGCAACCTGCGCTCGCGCCTTACTTGAAGTACTCGACGCCGCCCTCGATGAGAGGCTGGAACTGGTCGCCGGCGGTGAGCTCGGGGATGTTCTTGTAGAGACCCGCGCCGGAGCGCTCCGTGTGGCCCATCTTGCCCAGGACGCGACCGTCGGGGCTGGTAATGCCCTCGATAGCCAGGACGGAGCCGTTAGGGTTAACGGAGAAGTCCATGCTTGGAGTGCCTGTTGCGTCAACGTACTGCGTTGCAATCTGGCCGTTTGCCTTGAGCGTCTCAAGCAGCTCGTCGGAGGCAACAAAGCGGCCTTCTCCGTGGCTGATGGCAATGGTATGGATGTCGCCAAGTGCGCACTTGGAGAGCCATGGGGACATCGTGGAGGCAACGCTAGTGCGAACAAGCTGGCTCTGGTGGCGACCGATGGTGTTGAACGTCAGCGTTGGGCAGGTGTCGTCCATAGGGCGGATGTCGCCGTAAGGAACAAGGCCCAGCTTGATGAGCGCCTGGAAGCCGTTGCAGATGCCCAGCATAAGGCCATCGCGCTGCTGCAGAAGCTCGCGGACAGCCTCGGTAACCTGAGGTGCGCGGAAGAGTGCGCAGATAAACTTAGCAGATCCGTCGGGCTCGTCTCCACCGGAGAAGCCGCCTGGAATCATGACAATCTGACTCTTCTTGATGGAATCTGCCAGTGCATTTGCGGACTCAACAATGTCCTGAGGTGTCAGGTTGTTAATGACCAGCGTGGTTGGGTCAGCGCCTGCACGCTCAAAAGCACGCGCAACGTCGTACTCGCAGTTGTTGCCAGGGAATACGGGGATGATGACGCGTGGGCGAGCAGGTGCGATAAGGGCTGGACCAGCATAGGAGTGTCGTGTGGATGCACCGTCGAAGCTGATTTTCTCCACAGCCTCATCGGAGCCTCCGCGGTACGGGAAGACCTCTTCAAGCGGGCGCTCCCATGCTTCTTGGAGCTCGGAGAGGTCGATCTTCTCGCCACATGCGCTCAAGACGTACTCGGACGTGGTGACGCCCAGAGGAGCCACGCACACGCCGTCGACGTCGTCAACGGAAACGCCGTCTGCCAGCTCAACGATGAAGGCACCGTAGGTTGGCGAGAAGAGCGCGTCGGCAGAAATCTCTGGGACCAGCTCAACGCCCAGCTTGTTGCCCAGACAGCTCTTGAAAAGAGCCTCGGCCACGCCGCCGTAACCTGGTGTGGTAATGGCAAGCGCGCTCTTGGACTGGACAAGGGTACTGATCAGCTTGTATGCGGTGAGCAGGGACTCGTTGTCGGGGAGAAGGCCGCTCTCGTCGTAGGATGGAACAATGGAGATGAGCCTATGACCTGCGCCCTTGAACTCGTTAGAGACAATCTTGTCCACCTTGGTAAGGCCGGTGGCAAACGAAACCAGTGTTGGCGGAACGTCCAGGTCCTCAAAGGTGCCGGACATGGAGTCCTTACCGCCGACAGCTGCAAGACCAAGGTTGACCTGGGCCATCAGTGCGCCGAGAAGTGCTGAGGCTGGCTTGCCCCAACGGTTAGGATTCTGACCAAGCTTCTCGAAGTACTCCTGGAAGGTGAGGTAGAGGTCCTGGTACTTAAAGCCGGTAGCAACCAGCTTGGAGACGGACTCAACAACAGAGAGGTATGCGCCGCGGAACTGGTCGGCCTCCATGAGGTAGGGGTTAAAGCCCCAGGCCATGCCCGAGACGGTGTTGGTCTGACCCATAACAGGAAGCTTTGCCACCATAGAGAGGGTTGGGGTCAGCTGGCGAGCGCCACCGAATGGCATGAGAACGGTACCTGCGCCAATGGTAGAGTCAAAGCGCTCGGAGAGACCCTTGTTAGATGCAACGTTTAGATCGCGTACCAGCGAGTGGAGTTTCTCGCCAAGAGTTGTGCCTGCCCAGGTGCGCTGGTAAGCAAGAGGCTTGGCCAGGCGCACGGTAATTGATTTAGGAGCGCCGTTTGAGGCGAGAAATGCGCGGCTGATGTTGACAATCTTCTGTCCGCGCCAGCGCATGACCAGGCGAGGATCCTCGGTGACGGTAGCCACGATGGTTGCCTCGAGGTTTTCCTCGCGGGCGTATGCGCAGAACTGCTCTACGTCTTTTGCCTCAAGAGCAACGGCCATACGCTCCTGAGACTCGGAGATTGCCAGCTCAGTACCGTCAAGGCCGTCGTACTTCTTTGGAACGGCGTCCAGGTTGACATCGAGGCCGTCGGCAAGCTCGCCGATAGCAACAGAAACGCCGCCTGCGCCAAAGTCGTTGCAGCGCTTGATGAGCTTGCAGGCATCTTCACGGCGGAAGAGGCGCTGAAGTTTGCGCTCAACAGGGGCGTTACCCTTCTGGACCTCGGCACCGTCGCGCTCAATGGAGCCAGCGTCGTGGGCTTTGGAAGAACCAGTTGCGCCGCCAATGCCGTCGCGACCAGTGCGGCCGCCGAGAAGAACGATGATGTCGCCATCTTCTGGGCGCTCACGGCGAACGTGGCTTTGAGGAGTTGCGCCTACAACAGCACCAATCTCCATGCGCTTTGCAACGTAGCCTGGGTGATAGAGCTCAGAAACCTGGCCGGTAGCAAGGCCAATCTGGTTACCATAGCTGGAATAACCTGCAGCTGCCGTGCGAACAATGGTGCGCTGGGGAAGCTTTCCCGGAAGTGTCTGAGAAACAGGAACGGTTGGATCTGCAGCGCCGGTGACGCGCATTGCCTGGTAGACGTAGCTGCGGCCAGAAAGAGGGTCGCGGATTGCGCCACCGATGCAGGTGGCTGCACCACCAAAAGGCTCAATCTCGGTTGGGTGGTTGTGAGTCTCGTTCTTGAAGAGGAAGAGCCAGTCTTCATCTTTACCGTCAACGTCTACCTTTACCTTTACGGTACAGGCGTTAATCTCTTCTGACTCATCAAGATTGGTGAGGACGCCCTTCTCGCGAAGGTACTTTGCACCAATAGTTGCCATATCCCAAAGAGAGACGGCGCGGTCTTCTCGCCCAAGCTCTTTGCGCATGGAGAGGTATTTTTCAAACGCGGCCTTTACCAGGTCATCATCAATCTGAACGCCGGTAATTCCGGTGTTAAAGGTGGTGTGGCGGCAGTGGTCAGACCAGTAGGTGTCAATGACGCGAATCTCAGTGATGGTAGGATCGCGCTGCTCATCGGTAAAGTACTGCTGGCAGAAGGTGAGGTCAGCCAGGTCCATTGCAAGGCCGTGAGCAGCAATGAACTCCTTGAGGCCGTCCTGGTCAAGGGCGTTAAAGCCCTCAAGAACCTCTACATCAGCAGGCTCTGGAATGGAAATCTTGAGGGTCTCGGGCAGCTCAAGGGAAGCCTCGCGAGCCTCAACGGGGTTGATCAGGTAATTCTTGATGGCGGCAACGTCTGCCTCTGTGAGGTTTCCGGTTAGCACGTAAAGGCGAGCAGAGCGCACAAGTGGACGCTCTCCCTGGCTGATGAGCTGCACACACTCAGCTGCAGAATCTGCGCGCTGGTCAAATTGGCCAGGCAAAAACTCAACAGCAAACGTATGAACAGCCGCACCTTCAGAAGAAAACTCTGGCATGGTACGGCTGGCAAGATCGGACTGTGGCTCTGAGAAAACGGTGGGGATGCAGGACTCAAAGAGTTCCTCTGAAATTCCCTCAACATCGTAGCGGTTGAGCAGGTCAATGCGTTGTAACTCGGTAATACCAAGAAGGTCTTTCACTTCTTTGAGCAGGGCTTTTGCCTCGCCCTCGAAACCAGATTTTCTTTGGACGTAGACGCGCAGGACCATGGGGCCACCTTTCAATGCAAGCCTTGAACGCTTTTATTGGCTTTATTGTACGTTACTTAGGCGGCCAAATTGGCGGTTGTCGAGAAAAGAAAAACGGGTTGTAACAGAGCGTTAAAAATACAAATTATTTAGTTAAAAGTTTTACGCCAGCACAAAGATAAGGGTGATAAAACAAACGGTTACGCCCAAGGCAATTGCCTCGCGAGCTCCAAAGGTTGGCTGATGCCAACGTGTGCGAGAAGCCCCTGCTACATAGTGGCGAGCATCAAGTGCCTTAGAAAGGTTGTTGGCATGCCTGAGCGAGCTGGCCAGAAGCGCCACCACAATGGAAAAGGTGGCGCGGAGTCTTTTGGGCAGCGAACCTGAAGCAACGTCTCCTGCACGAGCAGTTTGAGCCTCTGAAATAGATACAGCGTCACCCGCAAGCGTTGGAATAAAGCGCAGCATAAGCGAGAAAATCATGGCAATTTCTTTGCCAGGAAGACCAATTTTAGAAAGTGGCGAGCATGCTGCTTCAAAGGCATTGCCCAGGTCAGTTTGAGTTGTAGTAAGCAGGAGCAGCGCACCCATTAAAATTGCAGCTAAAATGCGTACGGGGTAGAGGAAAGCACTCCATGCTCCCACATCAGTGATGGTAAAGATTGACCAGGAGACAAGCACAGTTCCTTCTCGCGTCAGCAACAGATTGAAGAGCGAGAGGAAAATGAGAAGCCAGGCAAGTGGGACGATTGACACAAGCACCTGTTTGACAGGGATTTTTGCGAGTGCCAGCAGGCAGAGCACGCCTACTACCAGCAGTGCAAGCTGCGGTGCGTTGCGGATAAAAAATGTTGCAAGCATCAGAAGGAGTGCGGCCAAGCATTTAACGTTGGGATTAAGCCTATGGATGAGCGAGTCCCCGTGATAGTACTGGCCCACAGAAATCTTAAGCGCCATAGCAACCTCCTTGCGAGAGGTTACCGGTCTTTGTGGCGCCATCAGCCTGCGTGGCGTCAAAATTGCGCGGAAGCACGTCTACCACCGCGTCTACCAGCTCAGACAGAGTCAAAGGTTCTCCCAGGTTGATTCCCGTAGTGTGGGACAGGCGCTGAGCCCAGGCAAGTGCATGAGGAATGCCCAGTCCAAGCTCCTGGAATTCTGCCTCTGAGAAATGCGTAAATGTTTGATAGGGAGAACCTGAGAAAACCAGATCACCCTCATGGAGCATGATAATCTGGTCAGCCTCCGCCGCATCTTCCATGGAGTGCGTTAGCTCAATGACAGTGCAGCCGTCCTCAAGAACAGCGTTGATAATCTTTCTGAGCTCAGAGCAATAGTAGGGATCAAGTCCGCTGGTAGGCTCGTCGAGCACAAGCACTTTTGGTTGCATGGCAACAACACCTGCAAGTGCGCAAAGTCTTTGCTGACCACCAGAAAGCTCAAAAGGAGACACGTCTGCTTTGTGGGAAAGACCAACTAGCTCCAGAGCACTATTCACAGCGCTTGTCACATCGCAGGCAGAAAGACCCAGGTTAGTAGGGCCAAACGCCACATCTTCTTTAACCGTTTGCGCAAAAAGTTGGCGCTCTGGTCGCTGCATGACGTAGCCAACAATGCCGTGAAGCTGTCTTTGATTTTTCTTCTGTCGAGTATCCAAGCCCGTTACGTGGATACTTCCGATATCAGGCGTATCAAGTGCGCAAATCAAGCGAGCCAGGGTAGATTTTCCTGAACCAGTGGAGCCAATCACGGCAACATGCGAGCCTTTTTGCACGTCAACGGAGATGTTTTTGAGCACAGGCTTCTGGTACGAGAACGTTACGTTGCGCACGGAAACCGCTGCTGGCTCGGACACGCTGTTGGCTGTAGCCACGTCACAGTCAGCAGCTGTGCCACAGTTTCCAACCACGCCGCTCTTCTCGCCTCGCGACGCTATGGCGAGAAGCCCCGTCAGCTCGTCAAGCACGCGCTGAGCCGAAGGTGATTTGCACACGACAACTCCACGGTTGTTGAGCGCATGCGCCACCTGATAGGCAAACGGCTCTTCAAGATGCAGGCATTCAACTAGCCCGTGCTGCTCAAAGAGGGCTTCAGGTGTTCCCTCAAACGCAACGCGGCCGTCGTCTAAGGCAATAACGTGGTCAGCGGAAACTACTTCGTCCATGAAATGCGTCACGTGAACGATAGTCTTTCCAGCTGCACGGAGTTTCTCGACAAGTCCCATAACGTTATTTCTATGAACAACGTCAAGAGCTGCGGAAGGTTCGTCAAGAATGAGAATCTGCGGTTTCATAACCAGCGCGCCTGAGATTGCCACGCGTTGCTGTTGACCACCAGAAAGCATTTGCGGATTTTCAGACGCAAATTCCGTAAGAGAACCAAGTTTGATCTGCTCTTCTACCAGCGACGTTATTTGATTGCTGGGCACCTGAAGGTTCTCCGGACCAAAGGCAATATCGTCTGCGACCACGCTACAGATAATCTGGTCCTCAGGATTTTGAAAGACCAGTCCAAGCTGTGAGCGAATGGTCTTGTACGCATCAAAGTCAACCTGGCCGTCCTTAACAACGGTGGTTCCCAGAAAGGTAACGGTTCCCTCGTCAGGGGCGCTAAGGCCAGAGAGAATTGAAGCAACAGTGGACTTGCCCGAACCGTTTGCACCAACAATACAGGTACGTTTTCCTGTGGGAATAGAGAACGAGACATGGTCTAAGGCAACCAGGCCTTTTGCGTATACAAAGGTCACGTCCGAAAGCGTTGCAGCTACAGGTAGGTCCTGAGTTTGTACGGTGCTTTCAGACGTGTTTGTATCAGGGGAATTGTTGCCCAGATTATTCACCGTTCTTGATGCTCTCAAAGAGCGAGGAAGCCGAGCGCATGATAACAACAAAGATGATGCTGTTAATAGCAACCTTTACCACGTTAAAGGGGAGAAGTGCTGGAACAATCAGTCCGCTTACTGCTTCTACACTCATGCCGGTGTAGATTGGGGTAACTACAAGGTTGCCAAGAATGCAGGCAACAACACTGACAACGCTGCCCACAATGAGGGCAAGTACCAGCTGCTTGATCTTCTCGGAACGGTTATACACAATCAGCGAGACAGGCAAAACGTAGCTAAGCGTTGCCAGGATTGCCATGATAGTGCCGTAAATTCCGGACTCCGTGGTGAGGTGCAGAAGGTAGGGAAGCACCGAGACAATCGCGCCCGCGGCAGGGCCAAAAGCTACGCCTGCGAGCAGGGCAAAGACGCCCGATGGGTCGTACTTCAAAAACGTCACGCCTGGGATAAGCGGGAACTGAAGCACCATAGTGCTGATTGCAGCAGCTGCACAAAGCATGGCGAGAATAGCAATTCTCTTGGTAGACCAGCCGTTAGAAGATGCGGTTGTTGCGTGGGTTGAGTGGGATGAAGCCATAAAAGTCTCCGTTTCTGACATCCGGACTGTACCGTTGGTCCTGGACTTTAACCAGGTTAACCGCCTTTGCGGGTCGCGGACTTGATGGCTCTTTGAGCTGGGCTGTTATAAACCCTGAAGCTCGGCCACCTTACCACCAGTAGGTAATTGCAACCATTTCTGAAACATATCGATAAGTACTATAGCAGAGTTAACAGCTGATAACACGTAAAACAGGATGAACATTTATTCGATAGAGATGAGAGATAAGCCCAAAAAACCCGATAGAAACATAAAAACATTTTGCGACATTAGGCGTTTATCTTCCTCGACTCCACGTTTTTCTCGCTTGCGATAAACTATAAAAAGTAACTTACTAAGGAGCGTGTTACATGTCTGAAAGTGGCTATGACTTACAAAGCCTGGCCGGAAAGCTTTGCTCGATTGTTGGAGAAGAGAATGTCCTGGTAGACGAGCCAATGAGCGAGCACACCACTTTTAAAGTGGGTGGACCTGCGGATCTCTATGTCATCCCTGATGATCCCGATGAGGTTAAAGAGATTCTCCTTGCAGTTAAAGATGCAGAAGCTCCTTATTTTATTCTTGGATACGGCTCTGACCTGCTTGTTTCTGATGCGGGATATCGCGGCGTCATCATTGCTATTGCCGATGGTCTCACCGGCGTAAGCATCGACGATACCGAGATGACCTGCCAGGCCGGCGTCGGCCTTAAAGAGGCGTCCGAGATGGCCTGTGAGCTGGACCTTTCTGGACTGGAGTTTGCGTGCGGCATCCCAGGTTCTGTGGGCGGCGCATGCTTCATGAACGCAGGCGCTTACGACGGCTGCATCGCTGACGTGCTCAAATCCGTCCGCGTTCTTCTCGCCGACGGCACCTTTGCTACGCTGGACGCATCCGAGCTTGACCTGGGTTATCGTCACAGCAGAATCGCTGATGAGGGCATGATTGTGCTTTCCGCCACGTTCAATCTTCATCGCGCAGATGGCGAGAAGATCCGTGAAAAGATGGAAGAGTTTACGCGCGCTCGCGAGGAGAAGCAGCCACTTGATTTGCCTTCCGCCGGTTCAACCTTTAAGCGTCCCGAGGGTCATTTTGTAGGCAAGCTTGTTACCGACGCTGGTCTTAAGGGCTATCGCTTTGGTGGCGCTGGTGTTTCCGATAAGCATGCTGGTTTTGTGGTCAACTACGACAACGCTACTGCCGCCGAGGTTCATGCAGTTATCGAGCATGTTCAGGCAGAGGTTAAGCGCCAGTTTGATGTTGAGCTTCACCCCGAGGTAAGGTTCCTCGGAGAGTAGTGAGCTACGTACCACGGTTCGCACGCGTCCGCACGGATCGCACGTGTCTGCACGGTACTGCCGCGTCCACAACGAATCGCTACGATAACTCCGCAAGAAAACGAGGGAGTCCGTCGGTGGAAACCGGCTCCTCCATGCCCGCGACAAGAGGACGCAGGTATGTCAGAGCAGCGTCGGTAACGTTGAAGCCGTCCTTGGAAATCATTTCTCGAGGTACAAGCTTTACCTTGTTAGCAACCTCGGCGACAGGGGTGGTGCGAATCTCCGTAACGTATGGGACATCCGAAATTCGGTGAACGCCAACCATAACGCCCGTTTTACCTTGGAGAACAGCCTCAACTCCCGCGGCGCCGAGCGCCTCTGCCTCGTCCAAGTCAACTTTACTAGCAGCGTGCGAAGCACAGCGCTGCAGCGTATTAAGCTCAATGCCGCGAGACTTTACGCCCAGCTGATTCTTAGCCAGCTGCGACAAGTATGCCGCTGTTCCAGACTGCGCTGCAAGGTGACCAAACGTGTCAATTGCAACAGATTTTGCATCAAAAAGGAAACTACCATCTGCATGATGGACACCCTCGCTGACGACTACAATCACGTTGTTTTTCTCGCGAAGTCGCTGTTCAATGGCCGAAAGTAGTGCATGCTCATCAAGAGGAATCTCTGGCAGGAGCACAAAATCCGGAGCAGTTCCGCAAATATCTTGCGCCAGCGCTCCGGCTGCCGTGAGCCAGCCAGCGTCACGACCCATGGCCTCGATAAACGTTACATTTTTGCTGTTGTAGACGCCGCCGTCGCGGGTGAGCTCGGCGGTTACGGATGCGACGAATCGCGCCGCACTACCAAAACCGGGGGTGTGATCAGTACCTTCGAGGTCGTTGTCGATGGTTTTTGGCACGCCGACAACACGAACGGAGCTTTTTACCTGGGCAAAGTAGCGAGACAGCTTGTCTGTGGTGTCCATGGAATCGTTGCCGCCGATGTACAGCACGGCGTCTACCTGGTATTTCTTGAGCTGCGCATCAATCTGCTGGTAGATTGGGGAGGTTTCCGCGGGTTCTGAGCTGGCAGCAAGTTCCGGCAGCTTAAAGCGGCAGCTGCCCAACCAGCTCGATGGCGTTTTTCTTAGGAGCTGGAGGTTCTTCTCGCCAGGATTTGTGGTAGCTTGTTCGGACGCTTCCGGTTCAGATGCTGTGAGTTCAAGCACCTCCGTCAGGTCAACAACCTTGCCCTCAAGAAACCCCTGAATTCCGTTGCGCATCCCGAGCACGCGAAGACCCTGGGCGTGAGCTGCGCGAACAACGCCCGCAAGCGACGCATTGATGGCCGCGGTTGGTCCGCCCGACTGTCCGACCAGGATTGTGCGGATTGCGTGCTCTGATGTGGTGTTCATGGGCGCCTCGGATTCTCGAGAGTTGACGTATCAAGTATACCCGCGGCAGGAGGCTACTGCGTCAGTGAGACGCCGTGAGAATAAAGTGATTTTCCTTAATAAATCGTAAGAGCTGCGGTGTTGTTATATCGGCTGATAGGGGGTTGGCAAGAATCTGCAGATAAAGTGGAGCTTGATGGATCGGATGCGTTGTGAAATGGCTTAGACAATGTGATTTGAACTCATCTGTGTTTGTTCAATTCATATTTATGCATAAGTGCTGTCTTATATACATAATTATGAATGAAGATATATCAAAGATTTAATTACCCTAAATTTCAGGGTTAAGCAAACACACCTAAGTCAGATAATCTGCAAAATCAAAGGTGAAAAACACATCTAATGAAGATATTCTGCATGAGATGAGCGTTTTAGGCGGAATGTATAGGCATTTTTAGCAGATTATCTGACTTAGGTGTGTTCGAGCGTTCCGAAGCTAGACACGAACGCGCTTTTAAGAGTCTGTTCCCATTAAGTCATCGCACGCGGCGAGAAACCCGCAGGTCTCGCAGCCGTTTCCTGTCCCATGCCGCGCTCGCACCCGACGCCGCACCCGCCGCGTCGCGCTCGCACCCGACGCCTGACCGCTGCGCTGCCCGTCACGCGCCCGCCGCACGCGCGCACAAAAAAGCCGCATCTCAAATGAGATGCGGCTTCGTAGCTTCTAGCAGTCTAAACGGCGTTGCAGCTCGGTTGGACCGGTCGCACACCGTCTAGCGCACAACCTGCGGGTTTAGCGAAGGTTGTAGAAAGCGTCCATGCCCAGGTACTCAGCACCGTCAGCGAGGTCGTCCTCGATGCGGAGAAGCTGGTTGTACTTAGCAACACGCTCGGTACGAGCAGGTGCACCAGTCTTGATCTGACCAGCGTTGGTTGCAACAACAAGGTCAGCAATGGTGGTGTCCTCGGTCTCACCGGAACGGTGGGAGACAACTGCGGTGTAACCTGCGCGCTTAGCCATCTCGATAGCCTCGAGGGACTCGGTCAGGGTACCAATCTGGTTGACCTTGATGAGGATGGAGTTGCCAGCGTGAACCTCAATGCCCTTCTTCAGGCGCTGAGTGTTGGTAACAAAGAGGTCGTCGCCGACGAGCTGGATCTTCTTGCCCAGACGCTGGGTAAGGATCTTCCAACCGTCCCAGTCCTCCTCTGCAAGGCCATCCTCGATGGAGACGATTGGGAACTTCTCAACCATTTCCTCGTAGTAAGCAACCATTTCCTCGGAGGTAAGGGAGCGACCCTCGCCCTTGAGGTCATACTTGCCGGTCTCCTTGTTGTAGAACTCAGAAGAAGCTGGGTCCATAGCAAAGCGGAAGTCCTTGCCAAGCTCAAAGCCAGCAGCCTGAACAGCCTCGGAAAGAAGCTCAAGTGGCTCCTCGTTGGACTTAAGGTCTGGAGCAAAGCCGCCCTCGTCACCAACACCGGTGTTGAGGCCCTGAGACTTCAGGGTGTCCTTGAGGGTGTGGTAAACCTGTGCGCACCAGCGAAGAGCGGTGGTGAAGTCAGGAGCACCAACAGGCATAATCATGAACTCCTGGAAGTCAACGTTGTTGTCAGCGTGGACGCCACCGTTGAGGACGTTCATCATAGGAACAGGAAGGGTGTGAGCATTTGCGCCACCGAGGTAAGCGTAAAGAGGAAGCTCAGCAGAAGCAGCTGCAGCGTGAGCAACAGCAAGGGAAACGCCGAGAATAGCGTTTGCGCCGAGGCGACCCTTGTTTGGAGTACCGTCAAGCTTGATCATAGCGAGGTCAAGACCGCGCTGATCCTCTGCGTCCCAACCAATAACGAGGTCGCGGATCTCAGTGTTGACGTGCTCGACTGCCTTCAGAACGCCCTTGCCCAGGTAACGGCTCTTGTCGCCGTCGCGAAGCTCTACAGCCTCGAACTCACCGGTAGAAGCGCCGGAAGGAACGATTGCACGACCAAAGGAACCGTCGTCAAGAACAACCTCAACCTCAACGGTTGGATTGCCACGGGAATCGAGGACCTCACGTGCGTGAACATCAAAAATCTGGCTCATAGCTCACCTTTCTTTAGGTTTAACATTTTGCCGATTGCACAGACATAACTAGTATACCCATTCTGTTATGAGGTGTGTATTGTAATTACACATAGTATTTAGCCAGAAAAAGATAGCATTTAGCCAGGCAGACGCACCGTCTACCTGGCCAAATAGAAAATACCTGCAAAATTGTTAGGTAAATATATAAATTATTTTTGAGGATACACAACAACCAGCAGCATCTTGAACTCTTCTGGAGCCTGAAGTGCATGTGGATGGCCAAGTGGCATCACAATAGACTGACCGGCTTCAAGGTTGTAGACATCGTCATCGATGGTGATGTTTGCGCGTCCCTCAAGAATGGTGACAAATGCGTCGCCGCCCGCGCGATGGCTTGCAATCTCTTCGCCCGCACCAAAACCAAAAAGGGTGACGCTGACGGCATCGTTTTGCGCAAGGGTCTTGCTGATGACCTGGCCAGGAAGGCATGCAACCTGCTCTTTAAGGGTTACTACAGTCTTTGCATCGATGTTCTTCATGACACCAGGAATCAATTCTTCGGACATACTAACCTCCAACGGTAAATGTTATCGATGACTAGCATTTACCCGAACCAGCCAACTTCAATCACTGAATTTCAAAAAAATCGCAGGTAGAAATTGCTTTTTTTAAAGCAATTTGCTGAGCAGCGGAGTCATCTTTCCCTGAGAGACCACAATCACGTGATGCATCGCGCGCGACAGAGCAGTATAGAGCCTACGGCGAGAAATTCCGTCTGCTTTATACACTTCCTCTTGCGCATCAGCAACGATGACCTGATCAAACTCAAGGCCTTTTGCCAGTGCAAGGTCGAGAAGAACAACGCCCTTCGCGGGTAGGGAATCGTGGCTGGTGAGCATCTTGGCCGTAGACCCTTCCAGCTGTTTATTCAGCCAGCGAACACGAGACTTCTCGGTACACACAATGGCGGTCAGTCCGTCAAACTCTTGCGCCTGCTCAACAAGGGACTTCATCGTTTGCAGGTACTCGGCACGCTCAGCATCTTTGTCGTCGGCCACTACCTCAAAGAACTCAGGCTTTTTACCGCCGCGCTGAACAGAGCTTGTCTGACCACGTTCTTCTTCGCTTAAAAGCGAGGTAAACAGCGCGGTAATTTCGGGAGAGGAGCGGTAGCTGGTCAGAAGCTTGCAGGTAGAAACGGCGCCCTCACCATGTGTTGCGGTAAAGATGTTCTCAATCTGCTCAAATGTTGCGGTGTCTTCCCAAATTGCCTGGTTGGAGTCGCCCAAAAGCAGGAAGTGCGCGCGCGAGAAGTATTTTCCAAGCACCATAAGCTGCGTCTCGGTATAGTCCTGAACCTCGTCGATCATGACAAACTTGACGTTTTTCTCGCCAGCTCCTGTGATAAGAAGTCGCAGGTAAACGCATTCGGCACCGCTGAGCGCGGAGGTGCTGAGCATGCGCATGCCAATGCGGTCGATGCGGAGCCAGGAAGCGGACTCGATGACCTCGTGCGCAGAGGCAAAACGCCAGTTGAGGAACTCGCGGGTGCGCGCCAGAACTTCTTCCTCGTCGGAAGGGCTGATGGTGCGACCAAAGACCTCAAGCTGCTGCTCAACGTCAAGGGAGAGCATCTCTTCTTGGATTTCGTCGTTGTGAGCCATCTGGCCAAGTCTGCGCTCCAGACGGGTGTGGAGCTCGTCTTTGGCAAGTGCAATGAGGCGCGGTCCCACAGGGAATTGCGAGAACTTTGCCACAGAACTAGCCACCTGAGCTGGCTTAATAAGCGTGGTTCCCTCAACAGAAATGGCCTTGAAGTCGTCTTCATAGAGCTCAAGTACGGCAAGCTGCTCTTCAAGTTTCTTCAGAGAATCGGGGTTGTTGTGGGCGCCCGACGCATGGTCGGCCAGACCCAAAGCTTTGAGGAAAGAATCCCAGGTAAATACCTGCGGATTGTGCTCGCCCATGCTAGGCAAAACGGTATTAATGTAGCGAGAAAACATCTCGTTGGGAGTAAATAGATACACCTGATCTGCGGTAAGCGTGGTGCGCTGCTGGTACAGAAGGTACGCAATGCGCTGCAGCAAAACGGACGTCTTACCCGAGCCCGCTATGCCGTTGACCAGCAGAACTGGCACGTCCTCGTGCCTGACCACAACGTTTTGTTCGCGCTGGATAGTTGCGGTGATGGCCTGCAGCTTCTCGGTGTGCTGACGTTTCAGAGCGGCAAGCAGCAGAGAGTCTTCAATGGCAACCGTTGTGTCAAAGTAGAGGTTCAGCTTGTCGCGCGTAATGTCAAACTGTCGGCGAAGCTCCAGCTCAACCGTTCTTTTCTTGCCGTCTACCTGGTACGACGTAGTGCCCATTTCTTGGTTGTAATACGTCTCGGCAACGGGGCTGCGCCAGTCAACAATGAGCGGCGTACGGTCTTTGTCCGTAATGCCCGCCGCACCAATGTATACATCGCGAGAAGGACGTCCGGGTCGCATTTTGAGCGTGACCTTAGCAAAGTAAGGCTGCCTCAAAAGGATTTCAACTCGACCGAGTTTCTCGACAGTGAAATCGTGATACTGGTTGTAGGTATCAATAACGCTGTTGAGCGTCTCAATGGCCGCAAGGGTCTCGATGGTTTCGTCCGCTCCGCCAAAGTCTGGGCGGATTTCTTCACTCATCTGACGAAGGTCTCTAGCTGCATCTTTTTGCGTAGTATTGAGCGTTGTGTCCAAATCCTCACGAATCTCAACAAGTTTTTGGTATACGTGGGAGAGGTGCTCTTGCTCTTGCTGGTGGATTGGATCCATGATGCTCCTAGATAGTTGCGTCTTCGATGCGGCGGCGCAACTCATCAATGCCTAGACCGGTCTCAGATGAGGTAATAATGGTCTGTTCAGGGGTAATGTGGAATGCCTTGCGCAGGGCGGCCGCGGCTTGATTTTGCTTGCCGCGCGCAATCTTGTCTGCCTTGGTAAACGCAACTACAAAGGGCAACTCAGCCTCTTGGAGAAAGTTGATCATCTGCAGGTCAAGCTTTTGAGCTTCATGCCTGATGTCAACAAGGCTAATGACCAGGTTAAAGCTGCGCTCCTGCTCAAAGTAGCCGCCAATGAGGTCTGCCCAGCGCTGTTTTTCTTGGCGAGAAACTCGTGCAAATCCGTATCCGGGCAAGTCTACAAATTTGACGCCATCAACGTCAAAAAAGTTGATATTTGCAGTTTTACCTGGGACGCTTGAAACTCGTGCGAGCTGCTTTCGGCCAATTAGTTTATTTAAGAGGGAAGACTTACCCACGTTTGAGCGACCCACAAAGGCCACCTCTGGGGTCTCTGGAGAAGGAAGTTGTGAAATTGCCCCGTATGATGCCTCATATCGTGCGGTTTCATACTTAAGACCCATGATGCCTCCCATTGCGCTTCAAAAACGTAAGGTATTATTTTAGCGCAAGTTGGAAGGCAGCTAACAATCCATTCATCCGTAGTGGGAGGGGTGGCACGGTCTGTAGTGGGAGTGGTGAAACCTGTAGCTGGAGCGCTAAGAGTTGCTACAGCGTCACTCGAATTCGTTTTTCTACAGGCAGGCGAGAAACAACCAAATCAAACGTTGTGTCAGTAATCGGATTTCTATAGATTTCATCTCCTGTAAGATTTACTACATAAGGCACATGAAGAACATATGAAGTGTGCGGTTTGATGGCAATTAGCGAAGTGGTTATATTTGGCTGGACAAGCGGCCAAAGGGAATTTTCATTTCCTAAATCGCAAATGTAATAGGTGTTGTTAGCTTGTGGAATTAAAACCGTGCCGAGAAAATCTATTCCACCTATGGGCTCAGTCTCTTCTCTATCATTTTTAACTTCTATAGTGACATCTATCACACTTGTTTGATTGCCATGAGCATTGGGTTGTTGTGGTGTAATACCATGTTTTTCCAGGTAGCCGTCATATGTGGTTAGGGCAATTTCAGTTATTCGTATCGAGTACCCCTTTGTATTCTCGGAGGACGAATAATGAAAATTTCCGTCAAGAGGAACCCATTCTCCCATTTGATAAATCTCTTCGGGGATAGTTGGTGCATGGGTATTTACCCACCAAACTCTGTAGCCAAGAGCACAAATCAGTACAAAGCTTATGGCAATTGCGAATAATGGTAGTTTGCTTTTTAGTTTCATGATGCACGTCTTTGCACGTCGATTTTCTCGACAATTTTACCGAGCTTCATTTTGTAAATTACATCGCAGACAATCTCTAAGAACTCAGCATCATGACTTGAGATGAGAAGTGTTGCGCCTCTATCTCTTTGTTCAACAATGAGTTCCGTGAGCATATGGACACCGTCTTCATCAAGAGCGTTTGTTGGCTCGTCAAGAATAATTAAATCAGGCTGCTCAAAAAACGCCATGGCAATTCCTAAGCGTTGCTTCATGCCTAGGGAGTACTTTCTAACAGGTCTTTTGTCTTTAGGATCAAGTCCTACTTTTTCAATTGCAGCATCAATATCTTGCTCAGACGCAATTTGTTTTATTGACGAGAGAATCTCTAGGTTCTTACGACCGCTATATGAGCTGAGAAGTGCTGGTTTTTCTAGGAGCAGGCCAACACTTGGTGGGAAATCTATATCATCCCAGAGCTTTTTGTTTTCAATAGAAACATATCCTTGGGTAGGTTTAATGAGACCACAGACCGCTCGCATAAGCATTGTTTTACCAGAGCCGTTTTGGCCTTCGAGACCAATTATTCCTCTCTTTTCCAGGGATAATGTGACATCCTTGAGAACAGTATCGTTTCCGATTTCCTTTGTTAGATGTTCAACTGAAATGTACGACATGTTTACTCACCGCCAAACTGATCAATGTTCTTAAAGTGTGAAAGAGACAGATAAAGAAAAATACCTAGTGAGCCAATACAAAAAACTAACGTGCAGAATGGATTGACTCCTGCACAGAGGTTACCTTCGACGATCTCCCTGCTAGCTGAATCAATATAGAGAGAACTTCGAGAAAACATCATGTAGTTGCCAATAAGGATGGGATGTAATTTGAAAATTGAGGAAACTATCCAAGAAATTATTAAAAAGAGAGGAGGCCATTCTTTAATAAATAATCCTGCTGAACATTGAAGTGTTATAAGAGATAGTGAGGAAATGAACAAAGATCCCATCAATGGGACAATACTTACCGTATTTGCAGGTAATGTTGAGGCGTCAAAACCTTCGAGAATTTCTAAGCTTATTGTTGTTGATGATAAAAATTCTCCACCGTGTAGCAGTGTAAATAAGAGGATTACAACTCCCGCTATTATCCAATAAAGCCCAGTTGCTGTTACACAACTTACTGTTAAAAGCATTGGATAGAAACTCTTTGAGGAAGACATAACAAGATACATATCTTTTCTTAGTGACCTAGAGACTGCCAGGAAACACATTAGATGGGGAAGTAAAACAAGTATTAACCAGGCAAAAGGAATTTTAATTTTTGGCATAGCAGCATTTGAAGAAATGCTTTGCGATATCTGTGGCATTCCAGCAAATAGACTTGATACGTTATCTGCAAATGTTGGATTACTTGTTGCTGAGCGATTGAACACTACAAGAGATGTAGCAACGATAAGTACCATTAAGATGGTACAGATACAAAATGGACCACGTAATGAATAGATAAAGGGGCCAAATGGAATTACTTTAGAGTTTCTCATAATGACCGCCAAACTCTATATTTTTAGTTCCAATGAGGCCAAAAATGTTTAAGCAAATGATTCCAACAAGAAAATATAAAGTTGTATATACAAGGCTAAATCCTTCTGGATTAAAAGGAAGAAGTCTCGAAAAAGTCATTAATGTAGAGGGGAATGGAAGTTCAGGAAAGAACTCTCCTAAAACTAGTAGTGCTACGCTTAGTAATACAGCTAGTGAATTGTGAGTATAGAGTTTTATTACTTTGTAAATAGAGCAAAAGAACAAGAGACCAAGATAGTAAATCCCAAGAAAAATCAATACTTCTAGGGCTGTGAGCGAAAAATTTGTAGCAACTTGAACGGTATGGTTAATGAAGATATTTACATTTAGTGTAGCAATAGTAAGGCTGTTGCCTGTACAAATAAGTAAAACAACGTATGTCATTATATAGACGGCAATCAAAACGAGACAAGATACGCTTATATTTATATAGCTATAAATCCAATATCTAGTTTTCTTCTCGAATCTCATCATGCGTTGAATAGAAAAATGTTCATTTGTGTCTGAACTAGAAATAACGATTATGAGAAGAAAAGAGATACAGAGCGCAGTCCACTCTATAGATAACGTGTGGGCAGATCCGAAAAATGCTGCGATAATCAAATCACCTAAAGAAAATGAATATCCTCCTCGTGTAATTAAGCCGAATTGTGCAAAAGAAGAAATAAACGCAGTACAAGATAACAACATCGCAAAAAGCGCTGCTAGAAGATTTTTATGCATATCAAAAAGCTGAGTGAAGTTCCTTGAAATTTGATGTTTCATAGCAAATCATTCCTACAAGTCTTTTTGTAAGAAATGAAGATTACCAGTAATAGCAAAACAAAACAGAAGCAATAAAATCCAAGTTTTGTTGGAGCATATTCGGAACTTATTAATTGAAAGAAATTCAACTTAATGAATGCATTTTGTCCTACTTCTCTTAATTGAGCAGAGGAAAGAATCGCTGAAAATTGTGAACCTAAGAACGCTAATAGGTGAAGTAGAAAATAAGAAACAAAAATTGCTTGGAATGTGGTCTTGGTTAAACTGGCAAAAAGACAAACAACGCAGGAAAACAGCCCTCCAATTATGAAGGCTAATGCGGATAGATTAATGACATAAGCAAGAGGAGAGTTATAAAAGAGTCCTGAGAACAAAGAGCTCATTGGGACTGCGGTATATATCTCATCGTAAATTTTTGGTGTGGACAACGGTAAGAAACAGATTGCAGCTAAAAAATTTAGGACAAGAGGCAGAGCAGAGCAAATACCTCCAGAAATAAAGCTTACATATAGTTTTATCCTGATAACACTAGCTTTTCTAATTCTAAGACATTGCTGTTCAAGCACTCCTTCCTTTGAATCGTTGCTT
>CAUTGQ010000001.1:0-32076 GCA_963538075.1 uncultured Atopobiaceae bacterium | reverse complement strand
GGACTCCTATAGCTCAACGGAATATTCTGCTCAGCCAAGCCAGACATGGACGCTACCTTTGGGAAGCGTGCTACATCCAGCTGACGGAAATTGGATTCCCGTTACCACGGCCGGCGCATCTGCCACGCCTATGGTAAAGGGTTCTGCTCTCTCGCTGACGTCTGGCCAGGTAGTTGACGTTGTTCCTACAGCACAGATGAACAATACTACCGCCGTTATTTACGACGTCCGCTGCTCTGACTCTGTATACGCATGGGTCGAGGTGGATACCACAACCTTTGATTGGGAGCTTCTCGCCGCACCATTTTCTGACGGCAAGCTCACAGGTGACGCAAAGGTACTGTACAAGGCCGATAAAAACTGGGATCCGGCTCCATTTGCTTGCGGAGACGATAAGGTGGTTTGGCTAGTCCAACCAGCTTCTTCTGGCGAGAAAACCCGTGAATCTTCGCACTGCTACGTGTGGCGTGTGGGGGATTCTGAGGGAACGGATGCCGTAGAATCTCCAGGTAGATTTGCTACTGCACCGTCTATCTCAAAGGGCGTAGTTACCCTTACTCCTCGAGTTCGCGCCTCCGAAGGCACCTACTATGGTGTTACAGCATACCTGCTGGGGGACAACCTTAAAACCAAGGTTGACCAGCTTGTTATGCCTCAATCTGTCAAACCTTTTGCAGCAAGTCGCATAGACGATAAGTTCATTGTGTCAGTTGAAGCAAGTTATGACTCGGGTGGTCTGTTGGGCAAGATGGGAACATATATCCTGCCTGCTTCAGGCGAAAACCCTTACGTCATAGAGCGTGAACCTTATGCAATAACGGCAGGTAAAGGTAGCCTTTACATAGTTAAGAGCCGCGCCTCTTACGTGCTTGTTGATACGCAAAATCAAACGGCAAACTGGCTCTATTCAATGGATAGAAGCGTTGATTACGGAGAGTTTCCCGCTCGAGAAGGCAACTGTGATTCTTTTGTAACCTACTCAACTGTTAAGGATCCTACCAGCGGATATCCGGCTTCCGTGACAGTTCGTGTTTTTTCTTTGTAGATTATTTGTAGGTATAGAGATAGAATGAATACAAATAATTAATGAATAATCGTAATGTGCCATACGCACATACATGCAGGGCAAAAGAAAAGGGGAGACAATGGCTTCCGACGAGAAGAAAATTCTGATTGTCGAAGATGAGAAAGTCATCCGTGACGCCGTCTCAGCATATCTTGAGCGCGAAAATTACGTTGTTAAGGGCGTTGGCGACGGTCAAAGTGCAGTTGAAGAGTTTGAAAAGCACGCATTTGACCTGGTGATTCTCGATCTTATGCTCCCAAAACTTTCTGGAGAGCGCGTTTGCCGTGCAATTAGAGATACCTCAAATGTGCCTATCATTATGCTTACTGCAAAAGGTGAGGTAGAAGACAGAATTATTGGTCTTGAGCTTGGTGCTGATGACTATCTTGTTAAGCCTTTCTCGCCACGTGAGCTGGTGGCACGCGTCCGCGCATTGTTCCGTCGCACGTATTCTGAGCCAGACACTGCTGTTGACGTGCTTGATTACGGTACCCTTACTATTGATATTTCTGGTCATAAGATTCTCATCAACAACGAGGAAGTTGACCTGACCGCTTCAGAGTTTAAGCTGCTCACCACCCTTGCTCGCTATCCTGGCCGCGTGTACACACGTATGGAGCTTGTCGAGAAGGTCCTGGGTTATGATTTTGAGGGCTATGAGCGCACTATTGATTCGCATGTCAAGAACTTGCGCGCAAAGCTCGGCGATGATCCTCGTAATCCTCGCTGGCTGTTCACCGTTCACGGTGTTGGCTATCGCTTTGAGGCTGGCAACGCTAGCCACGAGTCCTAAGCTTTAGAGCTTTGGCGCTCTTCAAGAAACATCACTCAAATTCTCTTAAGAACCCTCCGGAAACTGAGGGTTCTTATAAAACTATTAAGCCCGACCCCGTTGGCACTCAAAGCTTTACCACCCGTATGGCGGCGTTCTTTGCGCTGACTGCCGTCATGACGGTACTGGTGCTCATTTCTGTTTTGGGCATTGTGTGGGAAAACCGTTTTACTACTTATACCAGGGAGAACCTACAAAACACCGTTGATACTACCGCGCTCAATATGTCTCAGGCATACGCGCGCGCAGAAGGCTGGAATGCCGATGTGCTTTCTATTGCGCGTCAGGCCTCTGCAACCAATTCCGATATTGGTATCCAGGTCTTAGATGTTTCTGGCGTGGTTCTGTATGACGACTCGGCGCCAAATGCTCGCCGACCTGGCGGAGAAAGCGCGCTGTCTGGCCCTCAGACGGGTGACGCCGTGGTTTATGCAGTTGTTCAAAACCTCCAAGGTGAACCTGTGGGCAGCATTAGAATTTGGACGTTTGGTTCAGAGCCGTTCCTGACCCAGCGAGACATTGCGTTCCGTAATGGCTCCTACCAGGCAATTAGTCTTGCTGCAGCCATTGCAATCTCGCTTTCTGGACTGATTGGTATTTTGGCTTCACGCTCGCTTACCAAGCCGGTACGCCGTATTACCGAGACGGCTGTCCAGATCAGAAGCGGAAATCTTGCAGCTCGTTCAGGCATACGTGGCGAGAATGAACTAGGACGCCTGGGTGAGACCTTTGATGACATGGCGTCTTCACTCGAAAGAGACATTAAGCTTGAACGCCGTCTGACCAGTGATGTTGCACACGAGCTCAGAACTCCGCTCATGGCTATTATGGCCACTGTTGAGGCAATCCAAGATGGCATCTTACCTGCAGATGAAGAGCGCTTGGAAAACATTGTGTCTGAGAGTAGACGTCTTTCTCGCCTGGTAGACGCCATGCTCCATCTCTCAAGACTTGAGAACGGAAAGACAAAGTTCAACCCAGAAAGCGTCAATGTGGTGGCAATGGTGGCAAGCATTGTTGCCGTGCAAGAAACGCTCTTCAAGGAAAACAATCGCACGTTGACGTTTGTGGATAAGACACCCGAGGGCAATTGTTTTGTTGATATTGATTCGGACATGATCCGAGAAGCCTTGACCAATTTGTTGAGCAACGCTATCCGCTACACCGATGACGGTGGTCATGTTGTCATAACCGTTTCAATTGACGATACCGATGCGGTTATTTCCGTGTCTGATGACGGCATGGGAATTGCTCCTGAGGACATTCCACAGACCTTCTCGCGATTCTGGCGTGCAGAAGAAAGCCGTGAGCGCGCATCAGGCGGTTTAGGTGTAGGTTTGGCAATCACAAAAGAGATTATGGACCGTCACAACGGCACCATCTCGGTTGAATCCGAGCTTGGAAAGGGCACTACCTTCTCGCTGCATCTTCCGTTGCTCGCTCAAAATAATATCTCTGTTACAGAAACGTTGTTGTAGGCCGATTTTTGGGCATTTTGCCGTACAATCAAAAGTCCTGCAATACAACGCGCTTTGCGCAGAAGTGAGGTCATTGTGGCTGGAGCTGAGCTTCGTCCCGATTCGCACGGTAAGGTTCGCGATATCTACGATTGTGGCGACAAACTTTTGATGGTTGCGAGCGATCGCATTAGTGCTTTTGACTTTATTCTTCCTGACGAGATTCCTTTTAAGGGAGAAATTCTGACGCGTATTAGCGCATTTTGGTTCAATCGCTTCAAGGATCTTCTGCCTAACCACATGATTTCTGTTCTGCCAGACCAGACTCCTGAGCAGTTTGCAGATTACACTGAGTACCTTGCTGGCCGCGCTATGCTGGTTAAGAAGGCTCAAACAGTGCCAATCGAGTGCATCGTCCGCGGTTACCTCACAGGTTCTGGCAAAAAGACTTACGACCAGGACGGCACTGTCTGTGGCATTAAGCTGCCTGACGGTTTGACCGAGGCCTCAAAGCTTCCTGAGCCAATTTTTACCCCTTCCACTAAGGCTGAGCTTGGTGATCATGACGAGAATATCTCGTTTGAGCGTTGCTGTGAGATTGTTGGCGAGGATGTTGCTACTCAGCTGAAGGAAGCTTCGCTTGCAATTTACAAGGCTGCCGCAGAATATGCTGCAACTCGTGGAATTATTATTGCGGATACTAAATTTGAGTTTGGTTTTATCGACGGAAAACTTACACTTATTGATGAGTGCCTTACACCTGATTCAAGCCGTTTTTGGCCTGCTGAGGGTTATTCTGAGGGACACGTTCAGCCAAGCTACGACAAACAGTACGTACGCGATTGGCTGAAAGCCCACTGGGACATGCAAGGAGAGCCACCTCATCTTCCAGAAGAGGTCATTGAGGGCACGTCCGAGCGTTATCGTACGGCATTCCAGATTATTACGGGAACTGAGTTTGTACCACTGAAGGAGACCAATGTCACTGCGTGACACCATTACAGGCGCAACCAAAGAAGCGCGTGAGGCTACCGCTAGCCTTTCAAAGAAAGAAAACTCTGAAGAGACTGAGCGTCCTTCGTATTCCGCTTTTGGTCGCAAATCTGCTGCTACTGCTAAACCAGTACGAGAGGCAGCTGCGTCTGTACGCGTGAGTGGTTCTGGCTCCGGCTCCAGCGGTCCAAAGAGCAAAGAAGAGAAGCGTGCCGCACGTGCTCGTCAGCGTGAGCGCGAGGATATCCGCAGCCGTGGATTTGAGGCAATGCTGCGCGCAGATCCAGACTATCATCGCGCCGAGCGCGTTTGGTGGGTCTTCTTGGGTCTTGGCTTTGTAGCAACCATCATTACGCTGGTGCTTTCGTATATGGTTCCTGAGTCCAGGGATTTGAACACTGGCGTTGGTATGATTTCTGCCATCATGCTGGTCTTTGCTTACTTCTGCATCTTTGGTTCGGTCGTCTACAGCTTCTTTAAGATGCGTCCTCTTCGTAAGAAGATTGAAGCTAAGGTTGCTGGCATGACCGACAAGAAGCTCAACGATTTCTACCTTGAGCGTCAGGCCGAGTACGACAGGAAGAGGGCCGAGCGCAAGGCTCGTCGTAAGTAGCGGCTTCGTGCTGCTGCCGGCGCCGCAAGCGATGCCGAGCGCACAGCACTTCTCGTCACGCAGTTGCTAGCTTGCTAGCAAGATTTGCGTACGCGAGCCTACGTGAGTAGAATATCCCACATGCCTTCGTAGCTCAGGGGATAGAGCACCGCTCTCCTAAAGCGGGTGTCGGCCGTTCGAATCGGCCCGGGGGCACCATTGATTTTAAACCGGCAGCTTTGCGCTGCCGGTTTTTCTTTGCTGCAGCGAGTTAGCGTCAAGCCTCGAGCTCGGCATGCAAAATAGTGCGGTTTTGGCAGGTCTTACTGGGGAATCGACTAGCTTTTAACTAAGTTAACCAGGAAACTAGAGCATCTTGCCTGACGGCTAAGAGGCCTCATTAACCGATATACATTTATATGTATAAACTTTATTTAATATGCTGAATAATGAATATGAATATATAAAAAATCTAACTATAGGTAAATTCCGCTTCTAAGGAACACACCTATGACAGATATTCTGCACAATTGCGGGCATATTACACATCAAATGAAGATAATCTGCACGTTTGAGGTATTTTCAGCGTAATGTATACGTCTTTTTGACAGATTATCTGTCATAGGTGTGTTCAACCATTTTTCCTGCAGCAAAAAAGCCCTGCAACCGAATGTGGTTGCAGGGCTTGAACGTACTGGTTGTGCTCATTGCGCTGCTTGGAGCCGCGTGTCGCGCGCTTTGCGACGCCCGCCGCACTGCGACGTTCGCGACAGCGCGCCGTGCACGCGCAGCTTACGCCGATGGACGAGGTCCGCTGGAGACGCGGATGGTGATCGTAGCACCAGGTGCGGCGCTTGATGGTGTCTGTCCAACTACGTTACCGGTTGCGACGTTGTCGTCGTATACCCAGACGGTATTGACCTGGAAGCCGGCGTTCTCAAGCGTGGTTTGAGCCGTCTCAAAGTCCTTGCCAACAACGCTTGGAACAGATCCGCTTTGGGCACCAGACGAAACAACGATCGTTACGGTAGAGCCCTTATCTGCCTTGCCGTTAGCTGGAGACTGGGAAATAACGCGGCCCTCAGGTACGCTCGACGAAGGCTGCTGCTGAGTATCTACCTTGAAGCCTGCATCTTTCAGGACATCAGAAGCACGCTCGGCAGTCATCTCTGTGACGTCTGGAACGTCTGCCTTACCCTTGCCAGAAGACAGGTGATAGGTGATGGTGTCGCCAGCTTTGGCGTCGCTACCTGCGGCTGGTTCTTGAGTTGCAACATAACCAACGGTCACGTCATCCGACTCAACTGAATCGCCGTTTCTTGCCTTAAGACCAACAGCAGCAAGAGCGGACTCAGCCTCTGATGGACTCTTATTAGTGAGGTCGGGTACCTTAACTGCCGCAGCAGGTTTGGCGCCCTTAGAGACAACAAGATTGATAGCAGTTCCTTCAGCAGCCTGCCTGTTAGCACTTGGAGTTTGGTCAATGACTTGGCCTTCAGGTGCAGAATCGCTATAGCTTTCTGTAACAGTTCCCAGCTTAAAGTGGCTGCCAGAAGCATTTAGTGCCTGAGTTGCCTGGTCTTTTGTCTGTCCAACAAACTGCGGAACCAGATACTGCTGGGAAGAGTTGCCAAGAATGTGCGCGATAGCAAAGCCCGCAAGGGCCAAGATAACCAGAGCACCCAGGACGCCGAGAATAACGTTGCGCTTGTGACGCGTATTCTCGCGCCTATCCAGCTCATCGGCCTCTTCACGAGAATGGACGCGGTTGAGGCGACCAGTGTCGCCGCCGCGCGTAATGTAGGTGTTGGAGCCGTCGATGCCGCGACGATCCAACCTGGAAGTTGGCTGAGGAGGCGTCACAATGCGGGGGCTCACGGTGGTATTGCTTGGAATAGTGGCGCGACCAGCAATAAAATCGCGCAGCGCACGAGCAAGCTCGTCAGCGCTCTGATAGCGGTCAGCTGGGTTTTTCTCCATGCAGCGAAGAATGATTGCCTCGAGTGCAGGGTCAACGTTAGGGTTGATCAGCGATGGTGGCTGAGGAGCCTCGTTGACCTGCTTCATAGCAACGCTAATAGCGTCGTCGCCGGCAAAAGGCACGCGACCAGTAGCAGCCTCGTACATGACAATTCCCAAGGAATAGATATCGGTGGTTGGTCCCAAAGGCTTGCCGGTACTTTGCTCTGGAGAAACGTAATGAGCGGTGCCAAGAACAGAGTTATCGGTGGTTAGACTGCTGTTCTTTGCGCGAGCAATACCAAAGTCCATGACCTTGATGTTGCCATCTGGCTGGACCATGATGTTCTGTGGTTTGATGTCACGGTGAATGATGTCGTGACGGTGTGCTACAGACAGCGCCTGAGCAATCTGAGAGCCAATCTGAGCCACCTTACGGGAATCAAGGGCTCCATGCTTGCGGATGCCGCTCTTAAGGTCTGTACCGCGCAGATACTCCATGACAATGTAGTAGGACTCGCCGTCCTTGCCCCAGTCATAGACCGAGACAATATATGGACTGGAGAGTGCTGCTGCAGCCTGAGCTTCCTGCTTAAAACGGGCAGCAAAGGAAGGATCGTTTGCGTACTGCGGCAGCATCATCTTGATGGCAACAGTACGACCAAGAACCTGGTCCTGTCCGCGGTAAACGGTGGCCATTCCACCGGTACCAATTTTGTCTTGAACCTGGTAACGCCCACCGAGCATTCTACCTGGCATAACTCAACTCCTATCAAGCGTGCGATTTTCTCGCCACGTCACTTACTATCTTAGAACACACCCAACTACTTGGGGAGAAGACCGTGCGGTGTTTTAGGCGCTACGAAGCAGCTCCCAAAGCCTGGATGTTCAGGCACTGCGCAAGAACACGGCCGCCAACCTGAGCGCCGTAACCCAAAACGTTCTCGCCGTTGCCTTCGATGACAACAGAAACAACAAGGGTTGGGTGGTCGTAAGGCGCAAAACCGATGAAGAACGAGTTAAAGTTACCGTTCTCGACGTCTGCCGTACCTGTTTTACCTGCAATCTTGACACCCGGAACGCGCGCTCCCATACCGGTGCCGGATTCAACAACGCCCAGCATTGCTTCACGAACCTGTGCGGCGGTATCTGCAGATACGGCCTGGCCAAGCGATTTTGGTGACGTTGTAGAAACAACAGCTCCCTCTGGTGAGAGAACGCGATCAACAATGTAAGGGTTCATGACTACGCCGCCATTAGCAATTGCAGCTGCTACAACAGCGTTTTGCATGACGGTAGTCTGAGGACCTGCAGGACTTGCGTGCTCTCCAACAGGAAGGCCGCAAGCTGCCCAGCCAAGCTCCCAAGTGGTCATCTCGGCAGGATTTGGCATCAGCGATGGAGTTGTGGAGAAGTCCTGACCAAGTGCAGTGCCATAACCAAAGGCACGTGCATAGCTGACCAGATTGTCTGCGCCAAGCGCAACGCCAAGCTGCGCCAAAGCCGTATTGGAAGAGCGGGCAAACGCCTCGCGCAGAGGAATGGTGCCCATGTCCTCGTTGGCGTAGTTGTGGATGGTGCCGCCACCAAGCTCCATAGTTCCTGGAGCGGAATATGTGGTGTCCAGCGTGGTGGTATGCGTATCAATACCAGCAGAAAGTGTAATGGTCTTGAACGATGAACCAGGGGAGTAGAGCGCCTGGGTAGTTCTGTCGACTAGCTGACTACCAGAGCCGGATTCGATAATGGTGCCCAGTTCAGCATGGGTATATGAAGGGCTAGAAGCCTTTGCAAGTACAGCTCCAGTAGCTGGGTCCATGACAACAATAGAGCCCGAGTAGCCCTGGAGCGCAGCTTCTGCCACGGCCTGCATCTGAGAGTTGATGGTCAGAACAACGCTTGAACCAGCGGTATTGACGCCAGCCATCGAGTACAGAGCACTTCTCCAGTCGGAATGATCTGCATGGCCGGTGAGTGTCTCGTTCATGGAGGACTCAATACCTGCAGTTCCGTACTGAGTAGAGATGTAGCCAACGGTGTGAGAAGCCATGCCATCGTGTGGATAGTTGCGCACGTAGGTGCCATCGTCTTGCTTGACGCTCTCTGCCAGGGTGACGCCGTCAGAAGTCATGATGGCGCCGCGTTGAACGTATGCACTCCTAGCAATGGTGTGGTTGTTGGTAGGAAGCGCCTGAAGTCTAGGAGCGTCAATCACCATCAAGAAGGTCAAATTGCCGAGAAGAACGGTGAAGAAGAGGGTAAATACGGTAACCAAATTGGTGAGACGTTTTCCGAGAGCAACACGTCCTAGAACACCAGATTCTTCAGACTGCAGACCAAAGCCTCCTCGGATGTGGCTGCCATGCAGAACAGAAGAGGCGTGAGCTCCACCGGAAGAAATTTCAAGTCTTTGTGAATCAAGCACTTTTTTACTTGGCTCAAGTTCAGTCTCGCGACCAGTTCCCTCATCACCTGCTCTGAGCAGCAGGGCAACAATGATAAAGCTGGAAAGAAGAGAGCTGCCGCCCTGACTCATAAAGGGCAAGGTAACGCCAGTTAGAGGCATCAGCTTAGTAACGCCTGCAACAATAAGGAAGGTCTGAAATGCCAGAACACTGGTAAGACCAGCTGCTGCAAAGGCAGATGAATCGGATTTTGCTCGAGCGGCTGTTGCAAGGCCACGAACGGTGAGGAGCAGGAACAAGGTAATGATTGCTGCTCCGCCAAAGAGGCCCAGCTCTTCAGCAATGGCCGAGAAAATAAAGTCAGACTCAACAATAGGGATCAGCGTAGGCATTCCCTTATCAATTCCGGTGCCAGCAAGACCTCCATCTGCGATGGAATAGAGGGACTGGACAATTTGGTAGCCGTCTCCAGCGGGATCTTTGAACGGATCAAGCCAAATGTTGACACGAGTCTGGACGTGGCCAAAGAAGTGATACAGCACCACGCCGCCAATGGCCAAGAGCGCAATACTGACAAAAACGTAGCTAGCGCGACCTGTTGCTACATAGAGCATGATGACAAAGAACACGAAGAAGAGCAGAGCGCTACCAAGGTCGCGTTCAAAAATAACAACAATCAGGCTGATGCCCCACATAACAAACAAGGGCAGCAGCATTTTGAAGCGAGGAATGCGGAAAGGTCCAAAAGAGCGCATGGAGACTGATAGGGCTTCTCGATTCAGTGCAAGATAAAACGCCAGGAAGAGCGTAATGGCAATCTTTGCAAGCTCGCCAGGCTGGAAGGTGAATGCGCCAAAAGAAATCCAGAGTTTTGCGCCGTAGCGGTCCTGGCCAATAACAATTGGCAGAAGAAGCAGTATGACGCCGAGAATACCAATGGAGTATTTGTAGCGTGCTAACGCGTCAAGGTTTCTAATGACCGCTAGTACCACAATCATCACAACAACAGAGATAAAGAGCCAAATCGTTTGGTTGACTGCAAGATTTGGCGCAAGTCTGGTGACCATGGTGATGCCAATTCCCGAAAGCACAAACACAATGGGGAGAATGGCGGGGTCTGCTGCGGGAGCAAGGAACCTAATGGCAATGTGAGCCACGGTAAATGCTGCAAAGAGACCAATAGGAACGGCCATGGTCTCAAGGCTGAGCGTTGAGCGAGCAGTAATCATGTACATGGCGTACAGAAGAAATACAGGGATTGCTCCTACAAACAGTAAGAAAAGCTCTGTATTACGCCTTAGACCGCCTGCTTTTTCCATTCCTACTCACCTCCCGAACTTGTTGTTGACGTTGTTGTTTCTGTTGTGGGTGTTCCGCCAGACTGAACGTCTTCTTTCTTTTTGACCGCTTTAGTGTTGGCGTCGTCAATTTGTTTGCGGTAATTCTCGACGGTACTATGCGCTTCATCCTCGTTTTTAACGCGAATTCCTTCGGCTAGTGAGTCTTGAACTGCGTCAGGCAAATCTTTTATTTCAATAGACGTAGTCTCAACAAGTGACGACATATTTATGCCGGCGATTGTTGTAGGAATACCTCGATAAACGCCAACGGTGGTTCCGTTAATTCCTAAGTACCACTCGCTACTTACAAACAGGAAGAACACGGCAACAGTAGCAGCAAAGAGTGCAAGAAACGAGATAAACGTTGCTATGACGCCACGGGTAAGGTGTCGTCTGGTTTGATCGGCTATACCGTCGTCTAAGACATCGATGACAATAACGGTGATATTGTCAGATCCGCCATAAGTAAGAGCTGCAGAAACAAGGTTATCTGCAGCCTTTTGCGGCGTGACGTTAGAAACAGCAATGGATTCAATCTCGTCGTCGGGCACCATGCCAGAAAGGCCATCGGAGCACAAGATGATGCGGTCACCATCAGATACTTCAAGCGAGAAGTGATCTGCGTACATGTCTGGATCAGAGCCAAGAGCTCGTGTAACTACCGAGCGAGAAGGGTGTGTACGCGCCTCATCAGCGGTAATCTGGCCAGAATCAATGAGTTCCTCAACGTAGCTGTGGTCATGAGTAATGCGGACCAGCGTGCCATGATGGAGCAGGTAAATACGAGAGTCACCAACATGAGCAACGGCCATCTGATTGCCCTCAATGAGGACGGCAGAGGCAGTGGAGCCCATGCCAGGTTTGCCAATACCCTTTGCAGGAGCATCAATAACTTCCTGGTTAGCGGCCTCAATTGCAGCGCCAAGACGGACATCGTCAGCGGTACTTGGTGCCTGTTCGGCAATAACCTTAACAGCAATGGAGCTTGCTACCTCACCGGCGGCGTGACCTCCCATACCATCACAGATGGCAAAAAGGGGAGTGCGCAAAAGGAACGAGTCCTCGTTATGCTCGCGAACTAATCCCACGTCAGAGCGGGCGCCCCAAGAAATAAAGGTGTTAGAGCCAGAAACCGCTTCTGCGTCACAGCGACCATCAAGTGGCAGCTCACAACGACCAGGAGCACTCACGGGCTCTTGTGTAGGTGTATCAGAAATATGTGTTGTATCAGAAGAAACCATGAGCCTCTTATCGACGTCCAACACGCATAATCACATCGCCAACCTGGACTTCGTCAGTGTCGCGAAGGGTAACAGGCTGCTCGATGATGTGACCATTAACCATGGTTCCGTTTGTGGATCCAAGGTCTTCAAGTACCAGAGCAGGTCCCTGGATAGTAAAGCGAGCGTGTGAAGCAGAAACGTAAGGTTCGTCAATCACAATGTCAGAAGAAGGGGAGCGTCCAATAACAACAGGACCCAAGATGTCTACGTGAAGACCACGTAAGGACTTGACGCCCTTCTCGACATCAACGGACCAAATAGCTCCGTCTTTGCGCTGACCGCGGACAAGACCAATGCCCGTGCGCATGACCGAGAACAGGAAGATGTACAGCAGGACAACAAGCAGAACGCGTCCTGCAAAGAGAATCAAATCAATCATTAGTTCTCCCGGAACTGAAGGTCCATAAGACCAATGGTAATGAGGTCTCCGTCGCGCAGAATTACCTCATCTACGTCGATATCGTTGACAAGCGTTCCGTTAGTGGAGTGCAAATCAGCAATGTGCCAATCGTGACCGTCATAGGTCATCTCGGCGTGACGTCTTGAAACGTTAGGATCGCGCAAAACAACGTCTGCCTGAGAGCGCTCGCGACCAATAATGGCACGAGGAGCCTCGACGCGATACGAACGACCGCTCTGGCGATCAATTAAAATGCAGGTAGCGTCCATGTTTGCGCGTGGCGTGCCTTGCAGATTGCGAGAAGAACGACCGCCCGCGCCGTTTAACTGGGCATCAAGGGAAGGCGTGATACGACGCTGAGTCATAGGAACAGGAGCTGCTGTTGGGATAGCTCCGTTTACGGGCAGGTCTGGAAGTCCGTTTGAGCTAGGAAGAACAGGCATAGGAGTGGACTCAGCTGCGGAAACAACAGGAATTGCGCCTTGAGCCTCAACAAAGTCTGGTGGCATTACCGCAAGACCAGCGTCTGTACCAGCAAGATCTCCCAAAACCTCTGGAGTTGCATTATCTGCAGAAACGGGGCGAACTACAGACAGAGGATCTGGCTCTGGCTGTGGTTCTGGCTGAACAGCAGCGCGGGAATTGTGCTGCTGAGGCATTTGAGCTGCAGCTCCTCCAACACTGGAGTTTCCACCCAAGAAAGCACGCTCTTCATTGCGTAGCTGGTCAAGCGTATTGCCGTCAACGTTTTCTGCAAAGACAGCAAATTTTCCAGGCTTCAGAGATGGGTCCACCATAAAACGAACAAGCGGCTGACCAACAAATACATAATCTTTTTGCTGAGCCTGAGCAGCCACAAAGTCAGAAACCTCTGCAGTTAGATCAGCATAAAGAGGACGCATCAGTGAATCATCTTGAGGAGCAACTAAAACGGTATACAGGGCAGGCGCAGTATCTACACCGTCGATTTCATACGTCTCACGTTCCATCTCTTTAGCTGCACGTTTGGCAAGCTTCTTAAAAGAGAAAGGCTCTGCGTATCCCTGAGGTGCGGCGCCAAAGACCGAACCAATACGGTTTTCAAAGTCACTAAGAAAGCTCATCTAATTCCTCGCCTTCCTGATCCGCATCAAGTGGACCTATCAGGACAATTGCAATACATACAAGTACACATAAGAATACCGTAATTAGTACCGAAACTATACTTTCAACTACCCAAAAATTGGGATTCTCCATCCAAGCTGCCCATATAATTCCACTTGAAAGCAATATGGCGCAGACAATTTGTCCAAAAACCGCCCATCCGCGTCGTCTTTTTTGGCTTATCAGCGATCCCAAAAGAGCAGATAGAGCGCATGCTCCCAAACGAGTCCAAAACGGAAGGCCCGAGGCCAGTGAGGTGTAGTCATAGGCAAGAGGCGTTGCAGCAAAGCCAAAAGACATGCCTTTGATAAGCAGTGTTCCAAAGAGAAAGCTAAAGGCTCCTGTTAAAGCTGCAGGAAGAGGCCTCATTGTTGCAGAAACTAGTGCTGGAGCTGAAACCGGAGCAGGTAACAAAGCGCCCAAGAGGCAGTTAATGCTGCTGAATTTTGAGACTCTTCCCGCAAACGCCCACCATATAACGCTCACCAAGGTTACGAGCGTTGCAAACGGGAATGAAGTGCTGGTAGGACTAATACTTGCCAAAGCGTATATCGCACACGCGATGACAAGTGCAGATCCTAAGGGCGTCCAAAGAGCAGCAGCTGCAGCTCCTACAAGAGAGCCAACCGCAATAAACGTAAGCGATTCTGGGGCAATGAGCTGGAACAATTGGGCGAGAAGAACGCCGGTGACCAGGGCTGATACGCCACGCACGGCAGCCGAGGGCAGCCAGGGGAAGCGAATTGAGAGCGGAAGATGCTTGACGTCCCACGTCTCGGTTTCCTCTTCTTCTGACTGTTCTACGAGGGCCTTGAGGCTCTTCTCGCCCTGTTTTTCGTTGCCAAGAGGGGTCACAATATCTTGCGCAAATTCTAAGACGCTTCCCTGTCTCATCGATGGCTCGGGAGAAAGTGCCTGTGTCAGAGCGGCATCTACAGCAAACGGAACCTCGGGATCCTCTTTAAGAAGAGGAATCTTTGGGCCCTTGTACATGCGATCAAGGGACTCTTTAGCCGTTCTGCCTGCAAATACATTGGTGCCTGTTAGTGCCTGCCTCAAAACAACAGCAAGCGAGAAAATATCAGCGCGTTCGTCAACAAGCATGCCTTCAACCTGCTCAGGAGGCATGTAGCCCACCGTACCACCTCGAGCACCACCATAACCAGCAGCTGAGGCAAGAGTTGCCATACCAAAGTCGGCAAGTTTTACCGTGCCTTGGCGGTCAATCATGATGTTTGTTGGCTTGATGTCCAGATGGAGCACGCCGTTTTCATGGGCATAGTGAAGCGCCTTTGCAAGTGAAGACACCATGTGAGCTGCTTCGGCATAGGTGAGGTAGCCACCCTCAACGCGAGCCAAAAGCTCCGATAAATTAAGGCCATCAACAAACTCCATGACCAGATAGGCGTAATCGTCTTCAATCTCAAAGTCATGAACAGTCACAATGTTTGGATGCGCCAGCAAACAAGCAGTTCTTGCCTCAGAAAGAGCCTCGTCAACAGTTGAAGCAAACACGCCGGGAGTCTCGGAAGCCCCTAACAATGGCATGCGTTTAATGGCTACGCGCCTCTGCAAACGAGTATCCCAGCAGGTACAGACAGTGCCGAAGCCTCCATTACCCCTGCGGGCAAGAACGCGATATCGATCCAGCAAAATCTCTGGCTCAGCTGCAGGAGAAGCCTGCTGAGCAGAAGGTGAATGTAGATATGTAGTCTGCGTGGTCTGTGACCGCGAGTCACTCACGGCAACCTCCTGTGTTTAAAGTGTGTTTGTCGGCCGTGACTGTCTATATTCTACCGCTGAAAAGAAATTTCTTATATATCTATTGTTTTTCCATTAGAAGAAAACAAAATGTTGTAGTATTATTCCCTAGCACGCGGGTGTGGCGGAATTGGCAGACGCGTACGGTTCAGGTCCGTATGAACGCAAGTTCATGGGGGTTCAAGTCCCTTCGCCCGCACCATTTGCATTTTAAAAAGCCCCTTTACGGGGCTTTTTTGTTACTTATTTGTTGTCTGCATCAAAGTCAGACCAGCCTTCTTCGTCTTCTCCAAAGAGATCCCAGTCGTCTTCAGTCTTTTTGTGGTTGAAATACATCTTTTTGGTTTTGCGCTCCAGCACAAAGGAAATAACCAAGAAGAGCAAAATTCCACCAAGTACGAGGAACAACACGCCGGTCTTATCGCCAAAAAGCCAACCAATAAAAGAGTTAATTGCGTCCATAATCCAGCTCCAGAACATGTGAAGGGTTAAGAATCCAAATACAAGTATATACTTGGTAGGCTATAAGAAAAAATGCACTGCCAAAAAGTGTTGATTCAAGGAGAAGCTGCATGCTTGATATCAAATTTGTGCGCGAGAACCCTGACCTCGTAGATAAGTCTTGCGAGTCCAGGCAAAATGCTCATTGGGATCGCGAGAAATTCTTTGAGCTTGATGAGGAGCGCAGAAGCGTAATCGCTGAGGTTGAGTCTCTTCAGGCAGAGCGCAACGCTGTTTCTAAGCAGATTGGCCTTCTCATGCGTGAGGGCAAGAAGGAAGAGGCTGAGGCAGCTAAAGAGCAGGTAGCAGCTAATAAAGACCGCATCGCAGAGCTTGACCAGCGTCGCGGAGAGGTTGAGGAGGAGCTCACGGCTCTTGTCGCAGCTATTCCAAACATTCCAGACGCATCGGTTCCTTATGGTAAGGATGATTCCGATAACCCTGAGGTCCGCAAGTGGGGAGAGCCAACTCAGTTTGATTTTGAGCCAAAGGCACACTGGGATCTTGGACCTGAACTGGGCATGATTGACTTTGATCGTGGCGTAAAACTTGCAGGAACTCGTTTTTATCTGCTTGGCGGCATGGGCGCTCGCATGGAGCGCGCGCTTATCAACTTTATGATTGATACGCACAACCAGGCAGGATTCAAAGAGTGGTGGCCACCAGTTATTACCAATCAGGATTCCCTGTTTGGTACCGGTCAGCTTCCTAAGTTTGAAGAGGACCTCTACCACGTTCAGCCTGACCTCTACCTGATTCCAACTGCTGAGGTTCAGCTCACCAATATCCACCGTGATGAGATCCTGGATGCATCTCAGCTTCCTCTGCTTTACACCGCCTTTACCCCATGCTTCCGTGAGGAGGCGGGTTCAGCTGGTCGAGACACCCGCGGTATCATTCGCGTTCACCAGTTTGACAAGGTAGAGATGGTCAAGTTTGCAAAGCCTGAGGATTCCATGAATCAGCTTGAGTCCATGGTTCAGGAAGCCGAGAAGATTCTTCAGCTTCTGGGTCTTCCTTATCACGTGGTAACCCTCTGCACTGGTGACATTGGCTTCTCTGCATGCAAGTGCTACGACATTGAGGTTTGGCTCCCAAGCTATAACGCATACAAGGAGATTTCTTCCTGCTCCAACTGCTGGGATTTCCAGGCACGTCGTGCGAATATTCGCTATAAGGATCCAGCAGAGTTCAAGGGCACCCGTCTGGTTCACACGCTTAACGGCTCTGGTCTTGCAGTTGGTCGTACTATGGCTGCAATTATGGAGAATTATCAGAATGCAGACGGCTCCGTTACCGTACCTGAGGCACTTCGTCCTTACATGGGTGGTATCGAGGTTATTCGCCCAGAATAGTTTCTCTTTTTAATCAAAATTGATTCAATTCTTGAAATGGTCTTCTACAGAATTGTGGAGACCATTTCTATTAGTGATTTATAGAACATATGTTCTATAAATCAGCTATACTTGTGGCTAGCAAAAGAAGAAAGAGGTAGCTATGAAAGGTTTGGTAGAGGTACAAAAAGATATTGTAGTACGGCAGTTTGTGCAGGGTAGTGCAGCAGAAATTGGATTTGGTCACAAGGAGTTTTATTCAGAAATCCATATAGCACCAGAGCAACTTGCAGCTTTAAGAAAATGGATTTCAGACCAAGGCAGGGTGGGTTTAAAAGACTTAAGTCCACAAGAGTATCTGGAGGTCATCATGGCAGAAACATGTATGGCTGAGGTAATGGATGAGCTTGATGAAGCTGGCATTTCCTACCGTTATTTATATGCTAACTCTGCTGGTGAAGTAGCTTTAAGACCAGGTAGATAATAAAAAAGAGCTCCCGAAGGAGCTCCTAAATTCAAGTGGTGCGGCGTATAGGATTCGAACCTATGACGCCCTGATTCGTAGTCAGGTCCTCTATCCAGCTGAGGTAACGCCGCGTGCAAGTAGATAGAATGCCATTTTCCAGTTAAAAATGCAAGACTAATCTTAGAAAAAGTTCTTCTTGGTAAGAAAAAAGCTCGTTGCAGAGGTGCAACGAGCAGAAAATTCTGGCGGAGAGCTGGGGATTCGAACCCCAGATGGGCTTGGGGCCCATACTCGCTTAGCAGGCGAGCACCTTCGGCCTCTCGGTCAGCTCTCCAAAATGGGTGCTTGAGAATGATACCCCGAACTGGCGTCACTCACAATAAGACATTTTACAAAACATGTGAAAAATGCTCAACAACCACGTTTTTTCGGTGAGCGCGAAGTGTCTCCCAAGAAAAACGATTTGCAATTTGTACTGCAGAAAGGGGCTCATTCTCTTCCGTGAGGCCTACGCAATAAGCAAGAAAGCCAAGAATCTCTTCCGGTGTTTTTCCTTGTGATCTAAGGACACCAAGGTCTAGATCATGATTGCGCTTTGAAAGTCGCCTACCATCAGGCGCAACAAGTAAGGGGAGGTGCGCGTACGTGGGATGAGAAAGACCAAGCATGTCTTGCAAATAAAGTTGTCTAGGAGTTGAGGAAAGAAGATCTGATCCTCTGACCACTTCAGTTATGCCCATATCAGCATCGTCTACTACCACGGCAAGCTGATAGGCAAAGACGCCATCTGCGCGCTGAACAATAAAGTCTCCGCATGATTCAGCAAGGTTTTGTGATGTAGAACCGTAGACTCTATCTTCAAACGTGTAGATTTTATTAGGAACTTGCATACGTGTTGCTGGAATTTTATGGACTGAAAGCTCTTTACGCTCAGATTGGCTGAGATTGCGGCAAGTTCCTGCATAGACATATGTACCATCGCTGGCATGAGGGGCTTGTGCAGCGTGTAAGTCTGCTCGGGAACAAAAGCAGGGATACAAGAGTCCCTGCTGCCTCAAATCTAAAAGAGCTTCTTGGTAGAGCTCCGTGCGCCTACTTTGGTAATGCGGACCTTTATCCCAAGTTAGTCCCAACCACTGTAAATCATCAAGGAGGAGGGAGGTGTATTGAGGATTATGAGCACGAATATCCAAGTCTTCGACGCGAAGAATAAGACTGCCATTTTGGGAACGAACGCTGGCCCAAGCCATAAGGGCCGAGAAAACGTTGCCCAGATGCATTCTTCCAGAAGGTGTGGGCGCAAATCTTCCAACGCAGGAACTCATTCTTAGAGATCTCCCGCATAGATGTAGGCAAAGCCGAAGTCTTGTCCATCCGCTTTAATCGGAGCCTTATCTTTACAGGTAAGACCCTTGTGTTGGTAGAAACTAATGTCGCAGTCATCATCTGTTGCAAGGAAATAATGCTTAGCTCCTTGCTCTTTCAAAAAATTGAGCATATAGGAGAAGAGCATGCCGCCGACACCTTCTCCTTGAGCAGCAGGGCTTACGCAGAATAGCGTAATTTCCCATTTGAGAGTTTTGACTCCTTCATTCCAGTATTTGTGAATCAGGTTTGATTCGACGACACCAAAGGCTTCATAGCCTTCAAAGTCTTTCTGGCTTAAGAGCTTTTTAGCTGTAATGGTTGAGGCATTTTCAAGCTCAACCCATTTCTGCTTATCTTTTGGGTCTTCTCCGTTGGAGCAGAAAATAAAGCCGAGAACTGTATTTCCGCTTTTTGCAACAAAGCGATGAGTTGAAACGCCAATGTAGTACGAAATATCAATGGTAGCCAGAGACCTACTGGTCTCTTTAGATTCATCGCCATCCAAGTACCAGACGCGTTCAACGATTGAGATAAGTTCTGGTAAGTCAGTATCTTCGAAGGGGACTATGATTGGAGTATCGGCAGACATATGAAATAGTTCCTTTCATGCGTTTTTACAGCGGAAGATTATAGAATAGTTTCAAGTTTGTTTACATCTAGTACGTAGTGTTTTGCAGCTGATAGGCTGTAGGTGTTTCTGATAGTAAGTGTCAAACACAAAGGAGCGGCAATGGCTGAGGCCCCTATCAAACGTGCGCTAATCTCGGTAACAGACAAAACAGGTATTGTTGAATTTGCACAGGCTCTTACTAAAGAGTTTGGTGTAGAGGTAATTTCAACAGGTGGAACCGCAAAAATCCTCGAAGAGGCTGGTGTGCCTGTAGTTCCTATTGAGTCTTATACCGGATTTCCAGAGATGATGGACGGCCGCGTCAAGACATTGCATCCTCGCGTCCATGGTGGTCTCTTATGTCGCAGAGATAACCCTGGTCATGTTGCAGACGCAGAGAACAATGGTATCGGCATGATTGACCTGGTCTGCGTTAACCTTTACGAGTTTGAGAAGACCGTAGCTGATCCATCAGTGACACTAGAAAATGCAATTGAGCACATTGATATTGGCGGACCTTCAATGCTCCGCTCTGCTGCAAAGAATAATGACTTTGTTACGGTTGTTGTTGATCCAGCAGATTATGGTCGTGTTCTTGATGAGATGCGCTCCAATAACGGTGCAACTACAAGGGCTTCTCGCCAGCAGCTTGCTTTGAAGGTATTTAAGACAACAGCTGCATACGATGGCGCTATTGCCGCATACCTTTCTGGTGTAGTTGAATCAGAGCAGAGTAAATTCCCAGAGACTTTGCTGGTAAAGGCAACAAAAGAGCAGGATCTTCGTTACGGAGAAAATCCTCAGCAGTCCGCGGCGTTTTACAAGATGCCCGGCGCTCCTGCACACTCTCTGGCAAATGCTCAGCAGCTTCAGGGTAAGCCTTTGTCTTACAACAACTTACTCGATACCGATGCAGCTTGGGCAGCTGTTCGTGAGTTTGATGATCCATCAGTCATTATTTTGAAGCACCAGAATCCTTGTGGTTCTGCAACGGCAGAAAATGTTGTTGAGGCATATGACCGAGCGTTTGCTTGTGATCCGCTTTCTGCTTTTGGCGGAATTATTGCAGTAAATAGAGAAGTTCCGCTGGAGTTTGTTGAGCACTTTGCAGATATCAATAAGCAGTTTGTTGAGGTTTTTATTGCACCAAGCTTCACAGAAGAGGCTCTAGAGCGCCTGTCAAAGAGAACCAATCTCCGCGTCTTAGCTACGGGCGGAATCGATAGAAGCCGTGAGCTCGAAATGAGAACTGTTGACGGTGGACTGTTGGTGCAAGACCTTGATCATGCAGATGAAACTGCAGAGAGCTTTGAGGTTGTTACTAAGCGTCAACCAACTCCAGAAGAGCTGAATGATTTGGTATTTGCTTGGAAAGTTTGTAAGACCGTTAAATCAAACGCTATTTTGGTTGCAAAAGATCAAGCTGGAATTGGCATGGGACCAGGCCAGCCAAACCGTGTTGACGCTGCTCTTCTCGCGTGCGAGCGAGCTGAAGCTGCTTGCGAACGCATGGGAATTGATTCAAAGAACCTTGTGGCTGCATCCGACGCGTTTTTCCCATTCCGAGATAACGTTGATACCTTGGCAGCCCATGGCGTAACAGCCATTATTCAGCCAGGCGGATCAGTCAGAGATGATGAGTCTATTGCTGCTTGTGATGAGTATGGTATTGCAATGGTGTTTACAGGAAAGCGACACTTTAGGCACTAACCTGCTAAGTCGGGATTAGCAGTTCATTTCATAAAAAGTTGGGGGAGGACACTGTGGACCAGGAAGAGTTAGAAGCGGCTCAGAAGTTTGAGCTTGATAATCCAGAACTTGTTTGTCGTTGGAGACTGGCTGGAGGTGTTCTCCCTCTTGATAACAGGCATTTACGTGCGCTGAGTAGACGAGTTGTTGCTCAAAAAGATGTTTCTCCGCATTTGATTGCTTGGGCTAAGCAGCACATCGAGGGAACGCTCAAAGAGGGATCACAAGAATATCCAGACGGCATTCTTATGATTTTGCTCGAGAGCAATGGACAGGCTGCTATGACTGTTGGACCTTATCAGTCTTTGGAAGAGCGTTCTGTTCTGTCTCTTGCGGGTCGCGCAAGAATTTCACAGCGAGAAGAACAGCAAACCCATTGCGCACCAGAAGTGCTGTGGCTAGTGAAGGACGGAAAGCTTATCGCAGGTATTTCAGAAGAAAGCGTTCGATCAGGAGCCACAAGTCTGGTGCTTGATTTGGCACAAACCCTGCATGAGCCAACTGAGTTTATTCCAGATGTTGTCGCACAGGTATTTGATGGAACTGCTGATTTTGATGAAGCCTTCCTTACTTCAGACGAGCACGGAGTCGTTTGCGCATCTGATGCTGAAGGTGAGATAGGAGAGCGTTTCTTATTTGGTTATAAGAAGCTTTGCGAGATTAAAGCGGCCAAGTAATCAAAAGAGATATGACCCTAAAGTACGGCTATTAAAAGAGCACTCAACGTGCAGCAAGACTTCCGTGCGTTGAGTGCTTACGTAAAAATTTGTCCAATTTTCAGACAGATGGCTGCTTGCGCACTTGAATATTTTGTCGATTTACAAAAAAGTTGCACTTAACTGTTATGTTTATTTTGCAATTCCGCAGGTAGAAAATCCTACCTGAAAATAGGTATTTATTGGCTCATATTTCTGATTTGTTTCATTGTTTTTTTGCGCAATAATAAAAGCATTATGCGACCGCTGCCGGCCGAACTATGAAACTTGTTTCCGTAGTCACCCAGGGTCTACAGCTTTATTTTGGATCGCACAGACGCATACTGTGAGAAATCACAGATTAGGCAAGGAGAGGAAATGGCAAGAAAGTTTAAGTCCATGGACGGTAACAACGCCGCGGCTTACGTGTCGTACGCGTTTACCGAGGTAGCGGGCATTTACCCAATTACCCCATCAAGTCCAATGGCAGACTATGTTGACCAGTGGTCCGCCCAGGGTGTAAAGAACATCTTCGGTACAACCGTCAAGGTTGTCGAGATGCAGTCCGAGGCTGGCGCAGCTGGTGCTGTTCACGGTTCTCTTGGTTCAGGCGCTCTGACCACTACCTACACCGCTTCTCAGGGCCTCTTGCTCATGCTTCCAAACATGTACAAGATTGCCGGCGAGCAGCTTCCTGGTGTTTTCCACGTCAGCGCACGTACCGTTGCAACCCATGCACTGAACATCTTTGGCGATCACTCTGACGTTATGTCTGCTCGCCAGACTGGCTTTGCACTTCTCGCAGAAGGCAACGTCCAGGAGGTTATGGATCTGGCTCCTGTTGCTCACCTCGCAGCAATCAAGGGCAAGGTTCCATTTGTTAACTTCTTCGACGGCTTCCGTACTTCTCACGAGATTCAGAAGGTTGCTGTTTGGGATTACGCTGATCTGGCTGAGATGTGCGACATGGACGCTGTCCAGGCATTCCGTGATCACGCACTGAATCCAGAGCACCCATCAAGCCGTGGTTCCCACGAGAACGGCGATATCTTCTTCCAGCACCGCGAGGCATGCAACGAGGTTTATAACCAGCTGCCAGCAGTTGTTGAAGACTACATGGACCAGATCAACGCTAAGCTTGGTACTGACTACGGTCTGTTCAACTACTACGGTGCAGAAGACGCTGACCGCGTTGTTATCTGCATGGGTTCCTTCTGCGATACCCTCGAAGAGGTTATCGACTACCTGAACGCTCATGGCGAGAAGGTCGGTCTGGTTAAGGTCCGTCTCTATCGTCCATTCTCTGTAAAGCACTTTGTTGACGTTCTTCCTAAGTCCGTCAAGAAGATTGCTGTTCTCGACCGCACCAAGGAGCCGGGTTCCGTTGGTGAGCCTCTCTACGAAGACGTTGTTTCTTCCCTCTATGAGGCTGGTCGTACAGGCATTAAGGTTGTTGGCGGTCGTTACGGCCTTGGTTCCAAGGACACCCCACCATCATCCGCATTCGCAATCTTCGAGGAGCTCAAGAAGGATGCTCCTCAGCGTGAGTTCACCGTTGGTATTGTCGACGACGTTACTAACCTGTCTCTCCCAGAGGATCCAGAGGCTCCTAACACTGCAGCTGAGGGCACCATTGAGTGCAAGTTCTGGGGTATCGGCGGTGACGGTACCGTTGGTGCTAACAAGAACTCCATTAAGATTATTGGTGACCACACCGATAAATATGTTCAGGCATACTTCCAGTATGACTCCAAGAAGACCGGCGGTATCACCATCAGCCACCTGCGCTTCGGTGATCACAAGATTCGTTCTCCTTACTATGTCACCAAGGCAGACTTTGTTGCATGCCACGTTCCTGCATACATCATCAAGGGCTACAAGATGGTCCGCGACGTCAAGCCTGGCGGTACCTTCCTGGTCAACTGCCAGTGGGATGCAGAGGAGTTTGCACACCACCTGCCAGCAGAGGCAAAGCGCTACATTGCTAAGAACAACATCAATGTTTATCTGATCAACGCAATTGACCTTGCCAAGGAAATTGGTATGGGCAAGCGCACCAACACCATTCTTCAGTCTGCATTCTTTGCTCTTGCAAAGGTTCTTCCAGAGGCAGACGCACTTCAGTACATGAAGGATGCTGCAACTCACTCTTACCTGAAGAAGGGCCAGAACGTCGTTGATATGAACCACAAGGCAATCGACGCTGGTGCTACTGCATTTACTAAGATTGAGATTCCTGCTGATTGGGCTACTGCAGAGGATGCTCCAAGCACAATCACCCTTGAGGGCCGTGAGGCTCTGCTCAAGCAGGTTCGCGACATCATGACTCCAGTCTCTCGTATGGAGGGTGACGCACTTCCTGTTTCTGCATTTAAGAACCACGTTGATGGCCAGTTTGAGCTTGGCGCTGCTGCTTACGAGAAGCGCGGCATTGCTGTTGTTGTTCCTGAGTGGAACGTCGAGAAGTGCATTCAGTGTAACCAGTGCGCTTATGTCTGCCCACACGCAGTCATTCGTCCATTCGTCCTTACCGACGAAGAGGTTGCTGCTGCACCAGCACAGTCTCAGTTCAAGGATGCCGTTGGTCCTAAGGCTAAGGGCTACAAGTTTGAGATTGCTGTCTCTCAGCTCGACTGTACCGGTTGTTCTAACTGCGTCTACATCTGCCCTGCAGATGCTCTGACCATGAAGCCAATCGAGGAGCAGGAGTCCAAGCAGGAGATCTTTGACTATGCAGTCAACCACGTCTCCGAGAAGACCGAGCTTGTTGCTAACAACGTCAAGGCATCCCAGTTCAAGAAGCCTCTTCTTGAGTTTTCTGGTTCCTGCGCAGGCTGCGCTGAGACCAGCTACGGCCGTCTGGTCACTCAGCTCTTCGGCGATCGTATGTTCATCTCCAACGCAACCGGCTGCTCCTCCATTTGGGGTAACCCAGCTTCTTGCTCACCATTCACTACCGATGCAAACGGCCACGGCCCAGCATGGAACAACTCCCTCTTTGAGGACAATGCAGAGCACGGTATGGGCCTGATGCTTGGTCACCAGGCACAGCAGAAGCGTCTCCTGGAGCTTGCTCAGCAGCTTGTCGATGAGGACGGCGCATCTCAGGACCTCAAGGATGCTGCTAAGGCATGGATTGAGTCCGTCAACGACGCAGCTCTCTCCAAGGAAGCTTCTAAGACCTTCGTAGTTGAGCTTGAGAAGTCTGATCTTCCAGCAGCTAAGGAAATCCTTGCTAACAAGAGCTTCCTCACCAAGAAGTCCTTCTGGATCTTCGGTGGCGACGGTTGGGCATACGACATCGGCTTCGGTGGCCTTGACCACGTTCTTGCTTCCGGCGAGGACATCAACGTCTTTGTCTTCGACACTGAGGTTTACTCCAACACCGGTGGTCAGTCCTCTAAGGCTTCCCGTCTTGGCCAGGTTGCACAGTTTGCTGCAGCTGGTAAGGACATCAAGCAGAAGAACCTTGCTGAGATTGCTATGACCTACGGTTACGTCTATGTTGCTCAGGTCTCCATGGGCGCAAACCTCCAGCAGACTCTCAAGGCAATTGCTGAGGCAGAGGCTTATCCAGGACCATCCCTCATCATCGGTTACTCCCCATGCGAGATGCACTCCATCAAGGGCGGCATGGCTCACGCACAGGAGGAGATGAAGAAGGCAGTCGAGACCGGCTACTGGAACCTCTATCGCTTCAACCCAGCTGCACCTGCAGGTAAGAAGTTTACGCTTGACTCCAAGGCACCTAAGGGTGGCTACCAGGAGTTCCTGATGAACGAGGCTCGTTACAGCCGACTCACCCGCGAGTTCCCAGAGCACGCAGAGAAGCTCTTCAAGGAGAACGAGGAAGCCGCAATGGCTCGCTACGATCACCTTGTACGCCTCTCCGAGCTCTATGCCGCAGAGAAGAAGGAGCAGCCTGAGGAGTAAGGCAACTTACTTTCACGTAGCTTCAGCCGAGCCAGGATATCCTGGCTCGGCTTTTTTATGCGACATTTTTGGCGAGAAGCCCTGTGTTCTTCAAGCCCTTCTCGCGAGGTGATAAACTAGAGAGACTTTGCTCACGATGGGAGTTACTGTGGCACAAAAAAAGAGCAGACTATTTCCTGTAGCTTTTCTCGCTGCTAAAGCAACACTTGCAGCACTTAAATTGACCAACCATGAGGGCGGAACGCTGCCAGGCTTTATCGCTGAAGGCATTGATCCTGCATTTTTGGGAGACATTGCTAAGCCAGAGCAGATTGTCTTTATTACCGGCACAAACGGCAAGACAACCACCAATAACTTGCTCAACGATCTTCTCGCCGATAATGGCTACCAGACCGTTACCAACCGCGTTGGCGGCAATATTTCCAGCGGCTTTGCAAGCTCGTTTGCAAAGAACGCCACGTGGAAGGGTACGTCAAAGACTAAGCTTGCAGTTATGGAGTTTGACGAGCTCTCTGGACCTCGCATTTTCCCTTACCTGCAGCCTGATATTTTGTCTGTTACCAATTTGTTCCGCGATACATTTTCTCGTAGCGCAACACCAGACTACGTGTTTGACGTTATGGATAAGGGCATTCCTGCTTCAACTCATCTGATTTTGAACGCAGATGACATGATTAGCTGCAGACTTGCTCCTCAGTGCACTCATCGTACGTATTACTCCATCGCAAGGCTAGCAGAAGATACCGCAGAGCCAGTGGGCATTGTTTCAGATCTTACCGCCTGCCCCAAATGCGGTGGCAAGCTCAAGTGGGATTATGCACACCTTAGGCATCTTGGCCACGCAACTTGCGAGGAGTGCGGCTATACCAACCCAACTCCTGATTACGAGGTCATCTCGGTAGAGCCAGAGACTGGCAAGTTTGTGGTCAAGGAGCATTGCCACGAAGGTGCACCAACATATGAGTACAAGCTCAACAGCTACTCTATCGTCAATCTCTACAACCTGTTTGTGGCCATTGTAACCGCACGTGAGATGGGTCTTGCACCTGCAATTATCGCTGCATCTTTGCAACGCGTTAACATTGCTTCCTCCAGGTATAACGAGATTGACTACAACGGTCGTCGCCTTATTAGCATGGCTTCTAAGGGCGAGAATGACACGGCAACTTCCGTCACTATTGATATCCTGCGTAAACAGCCAGGTGATAAGGCAATCATCATTATGATTGCCGATGCATATATGGCAAAAGCAAAGGACCAGACAGAGTACATTGGCTGGTACTACCAGACTGACTTTGAGTTCTTGCAAGATCCAAGCGTTAAGCAGGTAATTATTTATGGTGACACATCGCTTGACCTGCAGCTTAGACTTAGGCTTGCAGGCATTGATCCAGCTAAGACCTTTGTAGCAAACTCTCCAGAAGAGACAGCTAATTTGGTTGATCTTAATGCTTGCCAGCACGTTTTCTATGCACATGGCCTCTATAACGGCGGCATTGCTGATATCAGCAGAAACCGTATCATTGAGCGCTTGAAACAGATGGAGGCCTCCCATGAGTAATCCAGCAACTAAGATTGAGATTCTCTATCCAGAGTACGGTAACCAGGGTGGAGATAACGGAAACGCTCTCTACCTGGAAGCTTGCCTTCCAAAAGAGAACTTCGTATACACTTCTCACGCAGCAACGCCTTACTTTGTTAACAACACTCCATCGGCAATTATCATGGGCGGCATGACAGAAGCCCAGCAAGAGCTTATTATTTCTCGCCTTATGCCTTACAAGGATAGGCTTGCTGAGCTGGCTGATCAGGGCGTTCCTATGCTGTTTGCCGGTAACGCTTCAGAGCTTTTTGGCGAGAAAATCGTCAATCCTGATGGTTCTGAGGTTAAGGGTCTTGGCTTATTTAAGTTTACGACCACTCGCTATATGCCCCAGCGCTTCCACGACGTTCAGGTGGGAGAGTTTGATCCGGGTAACGGCAAAGAACCCTTTACTGTTGTGGGCTTTAAGATGCAGTTCACTCTTACCGAGGGAGATAACTCTAACTGCTACTTCCTTAAGAATAAGGTTGGATTTGGCATCAATAAAGAAAGCAAGTTGGAGGGCTTCCGTCGCAAGAATGCTATTGCCACCTGGCTTATTGGTCCGCTGCTTCCACTCAATCCGTACCTCACACGTTGGATTTTGGATATGGCGGGCGAGGAGGATACCCCTCTGGCCTTTGAGGAAGAGGCAGTTGCGGCATATCAGAAGCACGCTCGCGAGATGGTCTATCCAGGAATGCACCTGCATTACTAATTGTATGTCTGCGCTGCTCATTTGCTCATATATGCGTTTCGTCGTATCATGAACTAAGTTTTTAGAGTTAACAAGGGGATTGTTTTGCCACAGGTTTCTTCAGCTTATGCAACAAAACAGCGCGCCCAGCGCCTTGCACGTATCGGTATCATTGCGGCTCTTTATGCAGCACTTACTCTTGCGACTCTTCTCTTTTTGGGTGGTCTAGCCTGGGGTCCTGTGCAGTTCCGCATTTCAGAGGCAGTTGTTGTTCTTGCGCTCTTTACTGCTGACGCAATTCCAGGACTGACACTTGGTTGCGTCATCGCTAACCTTGCAAATATGGTTATTTCTGGCACAGGTGCATTGGGGCTGTTAGACGTAGTCTTTGGCTCCTTAGCAACTGCCCTTGGTGCATGGTTTACCTGGAAAAACAGGAAGAATGTACCACTTGCACTTCTAGGACCTGTGCTTGCAAATGCAGTAATTGTTTCTGCGTATCTTCCCATTTTGCTTCAGGGCTTGGGATTCTACACAATTCCATTTACCACTATTGAGCTCGACGGCTCATATCCTCTTATGTTCTTGTTTGGCTTTATTACCACAGGACTTGGAGAAGCTGTTGTTCTCTATGTGCTTGGTGCTCCTTTAGCTCGCGCGCTTAAGCATTCGTCTTTACCTCAGCAGCTTGCTTCTGAGGATTCTGCTACAGAATCTGTGGAGAACTAGACAGCCATGCAGAGACTTGCTCAGTACATACAGAGGTCAACCAGGGTGGTCCTGGTTCTTCTCGCCTGTGTATTGCTGGGTCTGCTTTCTTGGAGTGTCATGGCAGACAACCTGTTTGCCGCTCTTGTTGCAGGCGGAGGACTTGCCACAGTCATTGTTTTTGGCGGCACTACTCAGCCGGGTAACGAGCACGCTCGGTCTCAGGCAACAGAGCGTACACTTGAGGTGGCTTCTAAGACGCTTAAAACGTTACGCGGTGGATTGTCACAAGAAACAGCACCAACCATCTGCACGTTATTGCTTTCAGAAACCTCTGCTGCTGCTATCTCTATTACTGATACAGAGTACGTATTGGGTTTTGAAGGAGATATTGTAACCTCCCATATGCCTGGTTCAAAGGTAGTTGGCCCTGCAACTGAGGTTTTGGAAAGTGGCCGCATGGAGACGTTTGTCTCGGTAGATAGCCGTCAGCAGGTGCTGCAAAGACGAGGCGGCTTTGGCAATGGCGGCAGCTCTTTTGGCATCATTGTTCCGCTGATTGTTCAAGATCACACGGTCGGCACAATCAAACTTTATTATCGTCGCGGTATTGAAATTGATCGCACACAGCTGGCAATCGCAGAGGGCTTGGGCGAGCTTCTCTCCACGCAGCTTTCCTCGTACGAGCTTGACCGCCAGGCAGAGTTGACCGCTCGAGCTGAGGTCAAGGCCCTGCAAGCACAAATTAATCCACACTTCTTGTTCAATACGCTTAATACCATTGCTTCTCTTACGCGTACAAACCCCAATAAGGCGCGCGACTTGCTTCGCGAGTTCTCTGTATTTTATCGCCGCACGCTTGAGAGTTCGCAGGGCGCACTTATTCCGCTTTCTCAGGAATTGACACAAACGCGCAGGTATTTGACAATTGAGAAGGCTCGTTTTGGAGAAGAACGTATCCAAGAGTCCGAGCATGTCGATGAGGGATGCGAAGACGTTCAGGTTCCGTCTTTTCTGATTCAACCTATTGTTGAGAATGCCGTGAGGCACGCCATGAAAGATGAAGGCGCGCTTCATATTGACATCCACGTCGCACGCGACGAAGATGATATCCTTATATCTGTTGCTGATGATGGTCTTGGAATGGATGAAGAGACTGTTTCTCGCTTGCTTAATGGCCAAGGTCCTACCCCGCAGGATTCTTCGGGGAGAAATGGGGGCACGGGCATTGCCATTAAGAACGTAGCTGAGCGAGTCGAGCGCTTCTACGCCGCTGGATCTGGCATGGAAATCATGTCTAAGCCAGGTCAGGGTACGTGCGTGACGCTCAAGCTTGCAGGTGCGGCTCTGCAGGCAACAGCATAGTAGTACACGGTTTTGCTTAACGCTGCGTTAGGTCGTTGGGAGATGAATGACATGCGTGCCATGATTGTTGATGACGAGGCTCCAGCCCGTTCTGAGCTCAGGTTCTTGCTTGAGGAGACCGGCCGTCTCGAGGAAATCATTGAGGCCACAAGTGCAAGGGATGCTGTCGAGAAACTCATGGAGTCTCGCGTTGAGGTAATGTTCCTTGATATCTCTATGCCTAAGACAAATGGAATGCAGCTTGCAGAGGCTCTTCACAAGTTGAAGAATCCTCCTCAGATTGTGTTTGTCACTGCATATAGCGAGTATGCACTAGATGCCTTTGGCGTTAATGCCGTTGATTACCTGATGAAGCCCGTTGAGACCGAGCGCCTTGAGCAGGCTCTTGATAAGGTTGAAGAGCGCCTGCGCCCTCAGTCTCCTATGGCAACTATTGAGCGTATTCCTGTCATTAAGAGTGGAAGCAAAGTTCTTGTTCCTATTGATCAGATCCGCTTTATTGAGGCAAAAGACGATTACTCCTGCATCTACACGGAAGATGATCGCTTCTTGTCTACTATTTCTCTGCAGAAACTTGAAGAGCGCCTTGCTCCACACGGATTCTTCCGCATTCATCGTAGCTTTATCGTGAATCTTGAGTATGTTGACGATGTTGAGGTTATCTCTGCTGGTATCCTACAGTTGACTATTCAGGGATTTGAGGAGCGTCACATTTCGGTTTCTCGCCGTCGTGTGGTTGCACTCAAGCGAGCACTGGGACTGTAGAAGCTCAAAGGGTTTCTCGCCAGAGGCTTAAAATCGCACGTAGGAGTTTGGTATGGCACTTGTAAGGTTTGATGTAATTTCAGATACGCATGGGTATTTGTCATCTGAGTTGCTTGAAGCTCTGCAGGGCGCCAACTACATTGTGCATGCAGGGGATATCACTTCAAACGCTGATTATCAGACACTCCAGAAGATTGCTCCGGTAAAGCTCTGCCTGGGTAATAATGACTTTTGCTACAACTATGGCCCCATGGTAAAGAAAAAGATTATTTTCTTTGCGGCCGGTTTAAAGTGGCAGGTATGCCATTATCGCGAGAGGCTTGACCTGGTTAAATGCAACATTGCTATCTGTGGTCATACGCATAAGCCTTTTGTACAGCGTGACGAGTGGACCAATACACTTGTAATGAATCCAGGAAGTCCTACCTATCCTCGCGGTCGCGAGGGCGCAACTATGGGACGCATTATTGTTGATGAAGAATCGGCCCAGGTGGTCAGCGCAGAGATTATTAGTCTGTCTTCGCTTGAGGTACTTTCTTCTTGTAAATAAGCGATGGAATCATCAGCTTAGTAAAGAGAACCAGCCATACAAGGGCAAGCGAGAAACCACCAATAACGTCGGTGGCGTAGTGTACGCCCAGATAAATTCTGCTGACGCCAATCATAATGATGACCGCGGAGAAAAGACCACACCAAATCCAGCGTTGTAGTTTGTCTTTCTCGTAATGCCAGACAAGCCAAATAAGCAGACCATAAAAAGCCATCGAGAACATCGAGTGGCCCGAGGGGAAGCTATAGCCGGTTTCAACTACCAGTCTAAATCCATCGGGACGAGGGCGCTGGACAATAGCTTTAAAGATAAGGTCAACAATAACAACACCGCCAAGGTTAATGGATGCGAGTCTGCCAACACTTGGCCCTGGTGCAAACGCGGCAACCACAATAAGCATGACAATAACGGTGACAGGACTTGCAAGTCCAGAGAACCCCTCCATTATCTCAGTGAGAAGGGGAGTTCTAAGGTGGACAACAAAGAGCCTGTAGGCAAAGTGATCAATGCCGATGACGTCAC